>NZ_MAQZ01000043.1:0-182363 GCF_001756285.1 Frankia sp. CgMI4 | reverse complement strand
GCCATCCTCACTCTCGACAACCCCGCTGACCTGCATCAATGACTTTGCGGGTCACCCTGTCGGCTCCCACCCGAAAAGCACAGCCTGACTCTTCGGCTTTTGCTGACGGAAGTGCAGGGCTCGGTAAATACCGTCTAGTCTTACCGTTTCGCACGTAGGAGCAAACGCAGATTTTCTTCTACCGTTCGCGAGTCGAGGGCTTTCGTGTGTCTACGACAATGGAATGCGATATTTTCTCGATTTCGGCACTTCACGTGATCTGTTCAGGATTGACGCCAATCAATCTCTTCCTGGATTGGATCTTGAATGGGAAGCTACTGCGGGGGTCGGGGTAGCGAGACGAGATAAGCGCCGATCCCGTGCGCAGGCCCCGTACGGGACGTGTGACTCAGGGGCGCTTGGGCGCCAAGCGACCGTGTACACAACCCGACTTGCAACGGCCAAATTTGTAGAGCCTTCACTCATGACCTAGGTACTCCAGCCCGCCGTATCGCAGTCAGTGACGGATGGGGTGGTTTTGGCGACGGCCTGTGCTCGGACCGAGGCGAGTCAAGGGCATGTCGTGCGATGGGTCGGCGGGGTGGCGCTGGGACGGGCTCTGCAAGCGGACTTGGAGCCGCGTGGGAAGATTTCAAGTTCTTGCCCGTAGACTTGGATTGTGGATCGGGATCGGTTCGAGCGCAGCCCTACTGGACATCTCGTCAAGATCACTGGAACTGACGGGCGGTCGGGCGTCGCGTACGAACATGTGGCCTTCCAGCCGGACCCGCTGGCGGGCGCCGAGCCGGCGCTGGCGGGAGGGACGTGGCGGAACGTGGCCCGCGCGGGGCGCGCTCTCGGTCGTCTCGATCAGGCTGGTCGACAGATTCCTGAGCCCGCCTTGCTACTGCAACCCACGCTTCGGACGGAGGCGCAGAGCACGTCCGCGTTGGAGGGGACCTTCGCTCCCCTGGAGGACGTGCTTGCGGCTGAGGTCACAGAGCCGACCTCGCAGAGCGAGGAGGTTCGGGAGGTCCTCAACTATGTCCGGGCGGCGGAGGCGGCCTTCGCGTGGATAGGCGATGGTCGCCCACTCACCGTAGCCGCGCTTTGTCAGGTGCATCGAGATCTCGTGCGTGGAACTCCTGCGGACACCCGTGATGCGGGGAGGATCCGCTCGATTCAGGTTGCGATCGGAAGCCGCGGTGGTGCGATCGACACCGCTCGCTTCGTCCCGTCGCCGCCCGGACTGGAACTGGACGCGGCTGTACGTGATCTGCTGGACTGGATCACCGTGGATTCGAAGTCCATTGACCCGGTCGTGGCTGCGGCGATGGCGCACTATCAGTTCGAGACTCTTCATCCATTCAACGATGGAAACGGCAGAATCGGGCGGCTTCTCGTGGTCCTCGATCTTTGTTGGAAGGGGATACTCTCGGAGCCGTTGCTGGCTGTGTCGCCCTGGTTCGAGGTGCGTCGGGAAGAGTGCCAGGACCATTTGAGGGAAGTTAGCGCAACGGGAGACTGGGACGGCTGGATCTCGTTCTTCTCCGAAGGTCTGGTCGAGTCCTGTGAGCGGACTATTCGGACAGTCGACGACCTCCTCGGTCTCCAGGCCGAATACGTGCGACGACTCAAGGTGGCGGGTCTGACCGGTGGGTTGGTCCGCGATATCATCGACGGGCTGATCGGGAGTCCGTTTGTCACGGTGCGTTCGGTCAGTGAAGATACCGGGAGGACTTTGCAGGCGGCGAGCAACGCCGTCGCCAGGCTTGTRGAGCTGGAAATTCTGCGGGAACGTACCGGGCGAAGCTATGGTCGTGTCTTTGAGGCGGTGGRGGTCACCTCAGTGCTACGGGCCCAATCGGGCCGCTGAGGGTTCGCCGGTACCGGCGTCGACTACGAGGGCTATGACGCCACCTCGTTGGAGAGGATCTCCTCCATGCGTTCGGAGATGTCCTGCCGGCCGCTGTGGCCTGCGCCCCGGGCGCCGAGCACGCGCCGTCCGTTGGTCGTCTCGCCCCGTTCGAGGAGTTCGGCGAGACCGGCCGGCACGATGGCGGCCAGCCGCTGGCCCTTGTCCGTCAGGTAGACGACCTGACCAGATGCGGCAGCCTCTCGGACGACCTCGGCAAGTTGGTCATCGGGTGGGAGCGGCATCTCCGTCATGGCGACATCGTAACTTCGGTTCACCCGCCCTACCCTCCGTCGATCATCTTGCCCCGGGGTGGGCCCATGTGGTCCCHTCGCCCAAGAACGGTTCGGCAGCTGGTCGTCGAAAATCTGGYTGCCATCTCACCCTATGGTCGATCAACGTGGCTGAAATCGCGCGCCCACGGAGAGGCCACGGCGCCTGTGAGTGCGAGGCTGGTGAGGTGACTCTGTCGAAGCGTGCGTCCTGGTTCTTGATCGCGGTCGGCGTCTGGACGTGGGCCATCTGGCCAAATTTCCTGCGGAACGTGTGGAAGGATGATCGTTCCTGGGACGACGGCCCGACTGGCTTCTTCACGGTCCACCTGGTCCTGACTGTCGCTTCCCTCGCCATCGGCTCCGTCGTTGGCTGGCTCGGCATCCGCGGCGCACGGGCCGTCCGCCATGGCGATACCGGTGATGATGCCTCATCCAGGCGGCTGATCAATTCGGGTCGTTGACATGCCGAAAGCGGCGGTAGTCTTCGAAACCGCTCCGTTTCATGATCGGCTCTACGTCGTGTGATTCTCCTGGCGTTGGGAAACAGGGGCTGACCTGCGCGGCTGCTTCGCGTTGATCGTCGTGTGTGGTCGCACCGAGTCCCAATTGAGTGATTGAGCGCGTGGGCCCACTCCGGGGGCGCGGAGCGGCGTGTCCCGGAAAATCCGGGACACGCCCGACCAGTCCGGCGCCAGGGGTTCCCGCGCGACGCGGTGTCAGCCGACCTGCTCGGTGGGCCGCATGAGCAGTTCGTTGATCGCGACCCGCCGCGGCCGGGTGACGATGTAGGCAACGGCGTCCGCGATGTCCTCGGACTGCATCGGCTYGATGTCGGCGATGCGGCGCATGACGATATTCCGGATCTCCTCGCGGATATGGGACCTCAGCTCGGTCTCGACGGAGCCCGGTTCGACCACCGAGACGCGCACGTGCCGGGCGGTGACCTCTTGGCGCAGCGACTCGGTGAACGCGTTCACCCCGAACTTGGTGAGGTTGTAGATGCCGGCGCCCATGGTGGCGTGCCGTCCCGCCACCGAGCTGATGTTCACCAGGTCCGCGACCTGGCGGGGGCCGCCGTCCGCGGCAGTGAGCAGATGCGGCAGCGCCGCATGGGTGACGTACAGCAGGCCCTGCAGGTTCAGGGCCACCATCCGGTCCCACTCCTCGGTCGGCGCGTCGAGGATCGGCCCGGGCAGCATGATACCGGCGTTGTTGACGACGGTATCGAGCCGGCCGAGCTCCGCCACGGTGCGCTTCACCGCGTCGGCGGCCTGGGCCTGGTCGGTGATGTCCAGCGGGAGGGGGAGGGCGGTGCCGCCGGCGCCGGTGATGTCGGCGGCGAGGCGCTCGAGCCGGTCGCCGCGCCGCGCGACCAGCGCCATCGCGGCGCCGTGCCGGGCCAGCTCGCGGGCGGTCGCCTCACCGATGCCGCTGCTCGCACCGGTCACCAGGGCAACGGTGCCGTCCAGCCGTTCGCTCATGTGTACGCGCTCCTGAGTCGTGGGCGAGTCGCCGGGTCAGTCAGCGTGGTCAGGCGCCCTACCTGGAGCGGCTGGAAGAGGGTGCCGCGGCCGGCCGCACGAACCGGTGGAACCCGGCGACAGGCACTGTCCGGTCATGCCGGGCGAAGCCTACCGTGATCGGGTATCTGCCGAGCCGTCACGGTGACTCCGTCCCGCTGTGACCTGGGACGATCCGATCTTGTCGGTGGCATCGGGTAGACACCTCTCATGGCAGCAGACGAGACGACCTCCGCGCTTCCGGGGGCTTCCGGCCCGGCGTCGCCGGTCGCGCATGCCCCGGATCGGGCGGAGGCCTGGCCGGGCCCGATGTTCCCGGCGGGCCTGGCGGACCCGGCGGAACCGGGGCCCGGTGGGCTGCGGGAGCGCGCGGAGGAGCTGCTGCGGGCGCTTGCCGGGCCGGCCGCGGCGCTGCGCGAGGACCAGTGGCAGGCCATCGACGCGCTCGTGACCCACCGGCGCCGGGTGCTGCTCGTCCAGCGCACCGGTTGGGGCAAGTCGGCGGTGTACTTCCTCGCCACGGCACTGCTCCGCGGCGCAGCGGGACGCGCTGCTCCGACGGTGATCGTCTCCCCGTTGCTCGCGCTCATCCGCAACCAGGCGGCGGCCGCGGCGAGGCTGGGCATCCGCGCCGGCGAGATTCACTCCGGCAACGTGACCGAGTGGGACGAGGTCTACGCGGCGTTGCRGTCGGGCGAGCTCGACGTGCTGCTCGTCGGGCCGGAGCGGCTGAACAATCCGACCTTCCGGGACGACTACCTGCCCGAGCTCGCCGCCACCACCGGGTTGCTCGTCATCGACGAGGCGCACTGCATCTCCGACTGGGGGCACGACTTCCGGCCCGACTACCGGCGGCTGCGCACTCTCGTCGCCGGGCTGCGTCCGCGGGTCCCGGTGCTGGCCACGACGGCCACCGCCAACACCCGCGTGGTCGAGGACGTCAGTGAGCAGCTCGGAACCTCCGCTCCCGCCGGCCCGGCGTCCGCCGGGACGTTGGTGCTACGCGGGAGTCTCGATCGGGAGAGCCTGCGGCTCGCKGTCGTGTCGCTGCCGCAGGCCGAGCACCGGTTCGGCTGGCTCGCCGACCATCTCGGCGAGCTGCCCGGATCGGGGATCGTCTACACGCTGACGAAGGCGGCGGCGGAGGAGCTGACCATCTTTCTGCGCGGTCAGGGTCATGCCGTCGCCACCTATCACGGTGGCATCGAGGCGGCCGAGCGCATCGTCGCCGAGGAGGATCTGCTCGCGAACCGGGTCAAGGCGCTGATCGCCACCAGCGCGCTCGGAATGGGCTTCGACAAGCCGGACCTCGGCTTCGTCGTCCACATCGGAGCTCCGTCGTCGCCGATCTCCTACTACCAGCAGATCGGCCGGGCCGGCCGGGCGCTCGACACGGCCGAGGTCGTGCTCCTCCCGGCGGCTGAGGACCGGGACATCTGGCGCTACTTCGCGGACACCTCTTTTCCGCCGGAGCACGTCGTCCGCCGGGTGCTCGGAGTGCTCGCGGGCGCCGACCGGCCGCTGTCGACCCAGGCGTTGCTCGCGTCCGTCGACCTCGGCCCCAGCCGACTCGACCAGATGCTGAAGGTTCTCGACACCGACGGGACGGTCCGGCGAGTCAGGGGCGGCTGGGTGAGTACCGGTGAGCCCTGGTTGTACGACGAGGAGCGTTACCGGCGTGTCGCCGCGGCGCGCTCTCGGGAGCAGCAGGCGATGCTCGACTACATCGTGACGACCGGCTGCCGGATGGAGTTCCTGCGCCGGCAGCTCGACGATCCCCACGCGGCGGCCTGCGGGCGGTGTGACCGGTGCACCGGTCGGTCGTGGTCGTCCGCGGTCTCGGAGTCCTCGCGGACGCGGGCCCGGGATGAGCTGCGCCGGGCGGGCGTCCCGGTCGAACCGCGGCGGATGTGGCCGACTGGGATGGGCCGGCTCGGGGTCGACCTGGCCGGGCGTATCCCGGCGTCGGCCGCTGCCGAGCCCGGGCGGGCGCTCGCCCGACTCAGCGATGTGGGCTGGGGCAACCGGCTGCGCCCGATGTTCACGTCTGCCACCCTCGCTGTGCCCGGCGCCGCTGTGCCCGGCGCCGCTGTGCCCGGCGCCCTCGACGGCCCGCTTCCCGGCGATCTCGTCGAGGCGGTGGTCGCAACGCTCGCCGGTTGGGGATGGCAGCGGCGGCCGGTGGCCGTCGTGTCGATCGCGTCCCGCAGCCGGCCCCGGCTCATCGCGAGCCTCGCCGAGCGCATTTCCACCATCGGACGCCTGCCGCTGCTGGGGCAGCTCGACCGGGTCGCCGGCGGGCCGCACACCGGGCAGGTGCACAACAGCGCGCACCGGCTCGCCGGCCTGTGGGATGCGTTCACGGTCTCCCCGGCCCTTGCCGCCGCCCTGGGCGAGCTCGGCGGCCCGGTGCTGCTCGTCGATGATCGGATCGTCACCGGCTGGACGATGACGGTCGCCGCTCGCCTGCTCCGGCAGGCCGGAGCGCCGTCGGTGCTGCCGTTCGCGCTCGCGGTGGACACCGCATGACCGGCCGGGAGGAAGGCTCAGACGCGGCGGAACAACAGCGCCCGCTTGACTTCCTGGATGGCCTTGGTCACCTGGATGCCGCGTGGACAGGCGTCGGTGCAGTTGAAGGTGGTCCGGCAACGCCAGACCCCCTCGCGTTCGTTGAGGATCTCCAGGCGCTCGTCGGTACCGGAGTCACGGCTGTCGAAGATGAACCGGTGGGCCGCGACGATCGCCTGCGGGCCGAAGTAGTCGCCGTCGGTCCAGAACACCGGGCACGCGGTGGTGCACGCCGCGCACATGATGCACTTGGTCGTGTCGTCGAAGCGGGCCCGGTCCTCGGTGGACTGCAGCCGCTCGCGGGTCGGCTCGTGGTCGTCCGTGATCAGGTAGGGCTTCACTGCCCGGAACGCGTCGAAGAACGGTTCCATGTCGACGATGAGGTCCTTCTCTACCGGCAGACCTTTGAYCGGTTCGATGGTGATCTCCGAGCCGAGGTCCTTCACCAGCACCTTGCAGGCGAGGCGGTTGGCGCCGTTGACCCGCATCGCATCCGAGCCGCACACCCCGTGCGCGCAGGACCGGCGGAAGGCGAGCGTCCCGTCGAGGTTCCACTTGACCCACATGATTGCGTCGAGCAGCCGGTCGCTCGGATCGAACGGCACCTGGTAGCTCTCCCAGTGCGCCTCGTCGACCGTCTCCGGGTCGTAGCGACGGATCTTGAGGGTGACTGTCATCAGTACTTGCGCTCCATCGGCTGGTAGCGGGTCATGACAACCGGCTTGTAGTCCAGGCGGATCTCCGCCTCCGGCGAGGCGGCCACCAGCGGCCCCGACCGGTAGGCCATCGTGTGGCGCATGAAGTTGACGTCGTCCCGGTTCGGGTAGTCCTCACGGGAGTGGCCGCCGCGGGACTCGTTGCGGGCCATCGCCCCGATGACCAGGACCTCGGCGAGGTCCAGCAGGAAGCCGAGCTCCACCGCTTCGAGCAGTTCGGTGTTGTAGCGACGCCCCCGGTCGGACACGCCCACCCGCTGGTAACGCGTCTTGAGGCCGGAGATGTCGCTCAGCGCCTGCTTGAGCGTCGCCTCCGTCCGGTACACCGAGGCGTTGACGTCCATCGACTCCTGCAGTTCGCGCCGGATCGCGGCCGCGTTCTCGGTTCCGGCGCCCGCGCGCAGGCGCCCGAGCAGGTCCTCGACGAACGACGCCGGGTTCTCCGGGAGGTCGACGTRCTGTGCGTTCGCGTTCGCATACTCGGCGGCGGCGATGCCAGCCCGCCGGCCGAATACGTTGATGTCGAGCAGCGAGTTGGTGCCCAGCCGGTTCGCGCCATGCACGGACACGCACGCCACCTCGCCGGCCGCGTACAGACCGGGCACGACCGTGTCGTTGTCCGCGAGCACCTGCGCGTCCACGTTGGTCGGGATGCCGCCCATCGCGTAGTGCGCCGTCGGCTGGATCGGGATCGGGTCGTTGTACGGTTCGATGCCGAGATAGGTCCGAGCGAACTCGGTGATGTCGGGCAGCTTTGCGTCGAGGTGCTCCGGCGGCAGGTGGGTGAGGTCAAGGTAGACGTGGTCGGCGTCCGGGCCGCAGCCGCGGCCGGCACGGATCTCGGTGTAGATGGCGCGAGCCACCATGTCGCGTGGCGCAAGGTCCTTGATGGTCGGGGCGTAGCGCTCCATGAAGCGTTCGCCGTCCTTGTTGCGTAGGATTCCGCCCTCGCCGCGGGCACCCTCGGTGAGGAGAATCCCCATCTTCCAGATGCCGGTCGGATGAAACTGGAAGAACTCCATGTCCTCCAGCGGGATGCCCCGCCGGAACGCCAGACCCATTCCGTCACCGGTCAGTGTGTGCGCGTTGGAGGTGACCTTGAAGACCTTGCCGAAACCGCCGGTGGCGAACACCACCGACTTGGCCTGGAAGATGTGGATCTCTCCGGTCTTCAGCTCGTAGGCGACCACCCCGGCCGCCGCGCCCTTCTGTAGTAGCAGGTCGAGGACGTAGAACTCGTTGAAGAACTCGATGTCGTGCTTGACGCACTGCTGGTACAGCGTCTGCAGGATCATGTGCCCGGTGCGGTCCGCCGCGTAGCAGGAGCGGCGCACCGGGGCCTTGCCGTGGTCGCGGGTATGGCCGCCGAACCGGCGCTGGTCGATGCGACCCTCGGGCGTCCGGTTGAACGGCAGCCCCATCTTCTCCAGGTCGAGGACAGCGTCGATGGCCTCCTTCGCCATGATTTCCGCGGCGTCCTGGTCGACCAGGTAGTCACCGCCCTTGATCGTGTCGAAGGTGTGCCACTYCCAGTTGTCCTCCTCGACGTTGGCCAGGGCGGCACACATGCCGCCCTGCGCCGCGCCGGTGTGCGAGCGGGTGGGATAGAGCTTGGTGAGCACGGCGGTCCGGCAGCGGGTGCCCGCCTCGATGGCGGCACGCATGCCGGCTCCACCCGCACCGACGATGACTGCGTCGTACCTGTGGACCTGCACGCCTACCTCCATCCGTCCGATGCTGGGGTCACGGGATCACCGGCGCGTTCAGATGTCGGGATCGAAGGTGAAGATGACGAGGGTGCCGAGGGCGACGACCAGGAACGCCGAGGTATAGAGTAGCGTCTTCAGCCAGAACCGGGTCTGGGGCCGCCCGGCGTAGTCGTTGATGATCGTGCGCAGGCCGTTGGTGCCGTGCAGCTCCGCCAGGAGCAGCATCACCAGGTCCCAGGTGCGCCAGAACGGTGACGCCCAGCGGCCGGCGACGAATCCGAAGTTCACCCGCTGCACCCCGCCGTCGAGGATGTTCATGATGAACAGGTGGCCGAGCACCAGAAAGAACAACAGCAGGCCGCTGACCCGCATGAATACCCAGGCGTAGAGCTCGAAGTTGGTGCGCGCCTTGGCGCTGCCCGGCTTCCCCCGCCGGCGKGAGAGCCCGGGGGTGCGGGGCGCGACGAGTTCCGGCGCGCGCGGGCCCGCCGGGCCACCGGGGGGAGCGGTCGTCATCAGGTCGTGCTCCCGAACAGCGTCTCGAAGGTGTGCAGCAGCATGCGGGAGGCGGCCGCAACCAGCAGCACGACGAAGATGACGAGCTCGACGTACAGCATCTGCTTCTGGTATCTCGGGCCGGACTCCCAGAAGTCGATCAACATGATCCGGATGCCGTTGAGGGCGTGGTACAGCACCGCCGCGACCAGGCCGACCTCGAGCAGGTTGACGATCGGGCTCTTGTAGACCTCGATCACCTCGTTGTACGACGTGGGGGAGACCCGGACGAGAGCGGTGTCGAGCACGTGGGCGAAGAGGAAGAAGAAGACCAGGACACCGGTGATCCGGTGGGCCACCCAGGACCACATACCCTCTCGACCGCGGTACAGCGTGCCCGCTGGTGCCTTCGGCAATGAAAGCTCCTCCGGATCGGCCCAGCCGATGGGCCGGAAAGGTCATGTCTGGGGGCGCTCTGGCGACCCGACACATCGTCGAGACGATGGTGCATCTCACCCAGATGCTAGTGCCGGGCCTGGTGGAGGGCATGTTCGGGCCGGGCGCGTCCGGGTGAACTCGGCCACAGGCGGCACTGGGACGCCCCACCCCCGGTTCCGGCGCCGTCCGGTGCCGGCCCGCTCCCCGAGCCGTCCCTCGACCGGGTCGTCAGGGCACGAAGGTGGTGGTTCCGGTCGGCGCCGGTGCCGTCGTCGAAACGACGGGCGGCGTTGTGCCCCCTGGAGAGGCCGGCGCCGTCCGGCTCGGCGAGGGGGTGACCCTGGGGGGTGGTGTCTGGGTCGGCGGCGGGGAGGTCTGAACCTGGGTGCTCGGCTGGGGAGTCGGGGTGGGTGTCTCCGTCGTCGGCGTCGTCGTTGGGGTCGCGGACGACGACGGCCGGGGGCGGGGGGTATAGCGCGGGGAGTCCGGGGCGACTACCTCAGACGCGGCGGACCGTGAAGTCACGGCCGGGGGGGATGAAGCGATGGTCGCGATGGGCGGTGGCGTGGTCTGCTGCGCGGTGACATCGTTCGGCCCGGGGGTCGAGCCGCCGGAGGTCAGACCGACGGTCAGGGCGATGGCCGCGCCCATCACGAGCATGGCCGCTCCGGCCACGACCGCGATCGTCCGCTGCCGACGCCGCTGGGGGTCGCCCGGTCCGCGACCGTGTCCGTCGTGGCGGGCAGGCTCGGCGCGGCGCCGGGCCTCGCCGAGGGGCAACAGTCCGGCGGCGTGATTGTCGTCGTCGAACAGATCCAGGTCGGAGGTCGCCGACACGGGGGTGACCGCGCCGATGCGGGTCACGTCGTCGTCCACCGAAGGCCCCGCCACGCTGTTGAGCCCGATGCTGGTCGGCGCGTCGTGGTCGGGGTCGGGCCGCGTCCGGCCGGGCGGTGCTGCGCGGTTCTGCGGCGTGGTCCGATCCGGCGGGATCACGCGGTTCGATGGGCCGGCGCGGTCGGGTTCCCTACGACCGGTGCGCGACCCGGCAGCGCCCGCGGCCGCCACGGCGGCCCCGCCAAGGGGGTTGAGCAGGGGATCCACGGTGACGTCGCGGTCAGCGGGGACGGGCGGCGCGGCGGCGGACGCCGGGCGGTTCGCCGGGCCCGGGACAGCCCCCTGGTCTCCCACGGCCGCCGAAGCTGCCTCGCCCGCCTGGACTCCCGCGGTCCCGGCGACACCGCCGCTCGACCCCGACCGGGAATCCGCGGCCGGTCCGGCGCCTGCTGCCGGCTCGGCCGGGTCGTCGAGGTTCTCCAGGCCGACGTCGACGGAACTCGCGTCCGTCTCCTCGTCAGTCCGAGGACGGGCGTGMATGACCGAAGCCGGTACCGGATTCGCATTGCGCGCGATCGGGATCAGCCGCCGGCGGATCTCCGTCACGTCGGGCCGCTCCTCGGCCGGCCGGTCCATCAGGTCACTGAGCAGGTTGCGCAACGGACCGGCTAGCCGGAAGGCCCGCCGGCGGCCCTCCACCACGGCGGTCAGTACGGCGTAGGTCTCCGGGCCCTCGAACGGAGGCTGACCCTCGACGGCCGAGTACAGCGTCGCGCCGAGCCCCCACAGGTCGCTCGCGGGAGTACCGGAGGAGCCCCGGACCCGCTCGGGAGCGATGTAGGCCGGGGAACCGACCAGGGCCCCAGTGCCGGTCAGGGTCACGTCGCCCTCGGTCGCGGCGATGCCGAAGTCGGTGAGCCKCACCCGGCCGTCCCGCCCGAGCAGGACGTTCCCGGGCTTGACGTCGCGGTGGAGCACGYCCGCCGAATGAGCCGCGGCGAGCGCGTCGGTCAGCRCCAGCCCGATCGCGGCGACCTGGTCGAAAGGCAGCGGGCCCTGGTTGCGGATCACATCGCCGAGGCTGTCCGCGTCGACGAGTTCCATGATGATCCAGTGCCGCTGATGTTCCTCGACCACGTCGTACACCGAGACGATGGCGGGACTGTGCAGCCTGGCCAGGGCGCGGGCCTCGCGAAGAACCCGGGCCCGAATCGCGTCGCGCTCGTTCTGCGCGCCGGCCATCGGCACGAGGATCTCTTTGATGGCGACCGGACGCTGGAGTAGTTCGTCCTCACCGCGCCAGACGACACCGGCTCCACCACGCCCGATGGGCGTGTCGAGCCGGTAGCGTTGCGCTACGTAGCGAGGTGTGCCGTGCCGGGAGGTGTCCGGGGGCACGCTTGCCGATTTAGCCATCGTGTCAAGTCTGACAGATGGACTGATGCGCGCGCCGGACGGCCCGCATCTTTCCGAACACTACGGGCACCGCAAATCCATCGATGACCGACATCACGGACCGGGCCGGAAGGTGGCGAACAACTGGCGCATCAACGGTTGATCCTGCAGCCACAGATCCTCCCTGGTATGCCAGTACAGGGCATATCCGTGGYCGTTGCGAATCGCACCCCGGTTGAGCACATGCACCATGACCCCGTCCGACCCGCGGTACCCGAACTCCCAGTCGGCCTGGTTGGTGCCATCCCCACCATCGCTGGKAGCCAGCCGTATCTGCCGATAATCCCGCACGCTCTGCCGGAAGCCGGCCTCGTTGCGTTGCCAGTCGCCGATGGCAGAGGTGTTTGCCTGCCTGACGCTACCGACACGTAGGAAGGACCGGGTAGCCGGGTCCACGAAGTCGACGTTTCCGGGTCCGCCGGGCCCCTCGCGGCGCTGCCAGTCCGAGGGGTACGCCACGGACCAGCCGGYGGTGGGATCGACGTAGGACACCCAGCCAGGCGGGCCCGTAACCGGGGTGGTTTCCCGGGCGACGGGGTCCCTGGCCGCCGCCGGATCCGCCAGGGCCGACCCGCCGGCTCCGGTCGGCGACGAGATGCCGCCGGTCTGGTTGGCCGAGGTGTCGCGGCTCCTGTCGTCCGGGCCCCCTGTCACCACGATCACGATGCCAATGATCGCGGCGGCGACCAGCGCCACGAGCGTCGCCACGGCGATGGTCACGCGACGTCGATCCCCGGCGCCGGGGTCGCGTGGCGGATCTTCCGCCGGCCCGATTCCTGCCGGCTCGATTCCCGCCGGCCCGTCGGGCGCCGGCCGCAGCCGGGCGGTCGACGGCGGGGAGGCCGGTGCGGCAGTGGCGAAGAGATTAGCCAGTTCGACGTCGCCGCCGGTGAGACCGTTGCCGTGCCCTCGGCCGATGAGCCGGGCCCGGGCCGGGATTCCGCCCA
Organism: Frankia sp. CgMI4; assembly: GCF_001756285.1. Classification (NCBI taxonomy): domain Bacteria; kingdom Bacillati; phylum Actinomycetota; class Actinomycetes; order Frankiales; family Frankiaceae; genus Frankia; species Frankia sp. CgMI4. The sequence continues at coordinate 169,509 of NZ_MAQZ01000043.1, read as the reverse complement.
GGGCACGCATCCGGTCGATCGAGTGCATGCGCTCCAACGGCCCGGTGGGACGGGACCGAGGTGTCCGCGACGGCGTGGCCTCCTGACGCGTCTCGGTGTCCTGACGCGTCTCGGTGTCCTGACGCGTCTCGGTGTCCTGACGCGTCTCGGTGTCCTGACGCGTCTCGGTGTCCTGACGCGTCTCGGTGTCCGGCGTGGTCAGGGCGGCCACCGGTGCCGGGACGGCACTGATCCCGGAGACGGCACTGGTCTCCGACCGGACCTCGGTCTCCGGGAACCCGGTGACGTCGCCGGAGGGGACGGCTTCGGTGGCGGACTCGGCCGGTGTGGTCGGTATGGCCCGTGCGGCCGGGGAGGTGGTACGTGTCGATGAGCGGGGGCGAGTGGGCCGAGAAGGACGCGAGGGCCGGCGGACCGCATCTCGTTCGACTATCTCGCGCAGTCGCCTGCGTACGACGGTGAGYGGTGGTCGGCTCGCCTCGTGCGGGGCCATCAGGTCGTCGATCACCGGTATAAGCGGTCCGGCCAGCCGGAAGGGCTGGCGTCGTCCCTGAACCAGGGCGGCGAGCACCKAAATCGGGTCACCGCCGGTGAAGGGCGGGTAACCTTCGACGGTGGTGAACAGCGTGGCGCCCAGTCCCCACCGGTCACCCGCGGCGCTGCCGGCATCGCCACGGGCGCGTTCCGGCGGCAGGTAGGCGGGGGAGCCCATCACCATCCCGGTGCTGGTAAGCCGGGGATCCCCCTGGCTGACCGCGATGCCGAAGTCGGTCAGCCGGGCCCGGCCGTCCGCGGTCACCAGCACGTTGCTCGGCTTGACGTCGCGGTGCACCACGCCGAGCCGGTGCGCGGCCTCCAGGGCGTAGGCGAGGCTGATGCCGATCCGGCACGTCTCCTCGACCGGCAGCGGTCCGCGATCGTTGATGATTGTGGCGAGGGACCGGCCGTCAACGTATTCCATGATGATCCAGGGMAGCTCGCCATCGTCGATGACGTCGAGGACGGCGACGGCACCGGGATGATGCAGCCGACCGGCGGCGCGCGCCTCGCGCAGGACCCGCTCGCGGGTCAGGCCGCGTTCGTCCGCGTTCTCCCCGAGCGGCAGCCGTACTTCCTTGACTGCAACCACGCGCTGGAGCAGCTCGTCGGTGGCCCGGTGCACGACGCCGAATCCGCCGCGTCCGATGACCCCGTCGAGCCGGTACCGTCCCCCGACGAGGGTCACCGCCCTGGCCGAACCCGGATTGTCCGGGGACTCGCCTGCCATCCCGTCGTCCCTTCCGATCGCCGGTGGGGCCCGCGTCCATGGGATCACATCGTGGCCGGATCGTGGGGGGTCGGGCATGCTGGCRACAGCGACCGAACGGACCACGGACATGGGGTGGAGTGTGAACGACAAAGACTGGGAGCGGTTGCGGAACGCTGCTGTCCGTGTCGCACAGAGTGCCTACGCGCCCTACTCGGGTCTGCGGGTTGGTGCTGCCGCACTGGTCGTGGATCTGCCGGACGCCGCCGGACGTACCACCGGTGACGACCCGTGGATCGTCGTCGGCTGCAATGTCGAGAACGCGTCCTACGGCCTCGGGCTGTGCGCCGAATGCGGTCTCGTCTCGGCGCTGCACGCCAGAGGCGGTGGTCGGCTGCTGGCGTTCGCTTGCGTCGACTCCGACGGTGCGCCGTTGGCGCCCTGCGGACGGTGCCGTCAGCTGCTCTACGAGCACGGCGGGCCGGATCTGCTCGTCGCCATGGGCGACGGCGTGCGCACCATCGCGGACCTGCTCCCCGCAGCGTTCGGACCGCACGATCTGCCGGGTGTCGCGTGAGCGGAAGCTTCGACGTCGTCGATCTGATCCGGGCCAAGCGGGACGGTCGACCCGTCGATCCCCGGGCCGTCGACTGGCTCGTCGACGCCTACACCCGGGGTCTGGTTGCCGACGAGCAGATGTCGGCGTACCTGATGGCGGTGGTGTGGCGCGGGATGACTCCCGCCGAGCTGGACCGCTGGACCGCCGCAATGATCGACAGTGGGGAGCGCCTGGATCTGACCGGTGTGGGACGTCCCACCGTCGACAAACACTCCACCGGAGGGGTCGGCGACAAGGTCTCGCTCGTGCTGGTGCCGCTGGTCGCCGCCTGTGGGGCCGCGGTCCCACAGCTCGCCGGGCGGGGGCTCGGTCACACCGGTGGAACGCTGGACAAGATGGAGGCGATCCMCGGCTGGCGGGCGGATCTGTCGGCCGCCCGGATGCGTGAGCTCCTCGCCGAGGTGGGTGCGGTGATCGCCGCCGCGGGTGCCGGCCTCGCCCCGGCCGACCGCCGGCTCTACGCGCTGCGGGACGTCACCGGAACCGTCGAGTCGATCCCGCTCATCGCATCGTCGATCATGAGCAAGAAGATCGCCGAGGGCACGTCGGCGCTGGTCCTGGACGTCAAGGTCGGCTCCGGGGCCTTCATGACGTCGGTGGATGAGGCCCGTGAGCTCGCCCGGACGATGGTTCGGATCGGCGTTGCCGCCGGGGTCCGCACCGAGGCCCTGCTGACCGGGATGGACCATCCCCTCGGCCGGACCGCCGGGCATGCGCTGGAGGTGGCCGAGGCCGTGGAGACCCTCCGTGGTGGTGGGCCGGCGGATCTGGTGGAGGTCACCGTCGCGCTGGCCAGGGTGATGATCGACCTCGTCGCCGCCGAACTCGGCCACCGGTCCGGTGCTCTTCATGATCCCGCGCAGGTACTGGCTGCCGGGGACGCTTTTGCGGTGTGGCGGGCGATGGTCGCGGCCCAGGGCGGCGATCCGGACGCGCCGCTTCCGGCGGCGAGCCATGTCGAGACCGTCCCCGCGCCGGCGACCGGCCATCTCCACCGCCTGGACGCCCGAGCGGTCGGCCTGGCGGCCTGGCGGCTTGGCGCGGGCCGGGTCCGCAAGGAGGACGCGGTCTCCGCGACGGCGGGCGTGCGGTGGCGGGTGGGAATCGGTGACCCGGTCACGGCCGGCGAGCCGTTGCTGGAACTGCACACCGATGACCCGGCCAGCGTCGAGCGGGCCCGGGAGGCCCTGGCGGGAGCGGTGGAGGTCGCCGCGACGCCGCCCCCGAGCACACCGCTTGTCCTCGATCACATCAGCTGAACCGGTCCCGGCGGTCCGGGTCGTCATCGTGCCGTCGCTGTTCTGTCGTACCCGTGGCCTACCGTCGAGACGATGACGGAGGACATGATGACGAACGACGCACGGTCCCCGACGATCACGGTCGAGGATATCCGCCGGGTACCGAAGGTACTGCTTCATGATCATCTTGATGGCGGGCTCCGGCCGGCCACGGTGGTAGAGCTCGCCGACGAGACCGGTTACCGCGATCTGCCGACCACGGACGTCCACGCCCTGAGCACCTGGTTCCGTGGCGGCGCGCACAGCGGTTCGCTCGTCCGCTACCTGGAGACGTTCCGGCACACGGTGGGGGTGATGCAGACCCAGGATGCGATCATGCGGGTGGCGCGGGAGTGCGCGGAGGATCTCGCGGCCGACGGCGTCGTCTACGCCGAGGTACGGTTCGCACCCGAGCTGCACCTCGAGCGCGGGCTGTCCCTGGACGCGGTGGTCGAGGCCGTGCTTGACGGGTTCCGAGCCGGTTCGGCCGGCACACCGCTGCACCTTCGCGCCCTRCTCACCGCGATGCGCCATCAGGCCCGTTCGCTGGAGATCGCGCAGCTCGCGGTCCGGTGGCGCGATGCCGGCGTGGTCGGGTTCGACATCGCGGGCGCCGAGGCGGGTAATCCGCCCACCCGTCACCTGGATGCCTTCCAATACATCCAGCGGGCGAACGGCCACTTCAYGATCCATGCGGGCGAGGCGTTCGGCCTGCCGTCGATCTGGGAGGCCGTGCAGTGGTGCAACGCCGATCGGCTGGGGCACGCAGTGCGCATCGTCGATGACATCACGGTCGATCCGGACGGTAAGGCGATCCTCGGTGATCTCGCGAACTACGTGCGCGACGTCCGGGTGCCGCTGGAGATGTGTCCCTCGTCGAACGTGCACACCGGAGCCGCGCCAAGCATCGAGCGGCACCCCATCGGGCTGCTTCGCCGGCTGCAGTTCCGGGTCACGGTCAACACGGACAACAGGCTGATGAGCGGCGTGTCGCTGTCGAGTGAGTTCGCGACCCTCGTGGACGTCAACGGCTACGGCTGGTCCGACATCCGCTGGCTTACCCTCAACGCGATGRAGTCCGCCTTCCTGCCCTTCGACCGGCGGCTCGATTTCATCAACGACGTCATCAAGCCGGGCTATGCGGAGCTCGTCTCCGCGGAGTCAGCCTGATGAGCGGTGGTCCGCTGAGCGGTGGTCCGCTGAGCGGTGGTCCGCTGAGCGGCGGTCCGCCGGGCGCTGAACCCGATCTGCTCGGTAGCGGGATCTCCGGGTCCGGGACGTCCGGGCCGGTGAGGCCCGCCTCGGATGTCCCGGTGAGGCCCGCCTCGGATGTCCCGGTGAGGCCCGCCTCGGATGTCGTGGTGGGAGCCGATGGTTGCCCGCGATGCCCGTGGGGTCTGTCCACGCCGGAGTACGTCGCCTACCACGACTACGAGTGGGGGCGTCCGGTCAGGGACACGGTCGGTCTGTTCGAGCGGCTGACCCTGGAGGCGTTCCAGTCCGGCCTGTCGTGGTTGACGATCCTGCGCAAGCGGTCGGCGTTCCGGGCGGCGTTCGCCGGATTCGACCCGGCAGCCGTGGCCGCGTTCGGTTCCGCGGATGTCGACCGGTTGCTCGCCGACGCCGGCATCGTCCGAAACCGTCGCAAGATCGAGGCGACGATCGTCAACGCCCGCGCCGTCCTTACGCTCGACCATCCTCTGGAGGAGCTGATCTGGTCGTTCCAGCCGGAGCCGACGGGGCGGGCGGCGCCGGCCACCCTCGCCGACGTGCCGGCGAAGACCCCCGAGTCGGTGGCGCTCGCCAAGGGGCTGCGCGCGGCCGGGTTCGTCTTCGTCGGTCCGACCACCGCCTATGCTCTGATGCAGGCCTGCGGGCTCGTTGATGATCATCTGTCTGGCTGCTGGGTGGCGGGGGGCGTGGGCTAGCCGTCAGATCTCGGCTGTGGCCGTCGGCGGCGGTTCAGTCCGTGGCCGTGAACCGGCCGGATGGGCTGGGTGGAGCTCCGGCGGATCATCCGGGGAAGCCGGTCACCTGGGAAAGCCGGCGAGCACATCCGCGGAGGCGGACAGCCCGAGCCGGGTCGCGCCGGCCTCGATCATCTCGATCGCCTTCTCGGTGGTGCGGATGCCGCCCGAGGCTTTGATGCCGAGCCGGCCACCCACGGCCGCCGCCATCGCCCGCACTGCGCGCACGCTGGCCCCGCCGGCCGGGTGGAAACCGGTGGAGGTCTTGACGAACTCGGCGCCGCCGGCCTCCGCTGCCCGGCAGGCGGCGCCGATGCTCTCGTCCGGCAGCAGGGCCGTCTCCAGGATGACCTTGAGCACGACGTCCGGCGGCACCGACAGCCGGACCTCGGTGATTTCGGTCTCGATCGCTCGCCAGTTCTCGTCCATCGCGTTGGCGATGTCGATGACCATGTCGATCTCCGTGGCGCCGTCCGCGACCGCCCGCCGCGCCTCCTCGGCCTTGATGACGGTCAGGTGCGTGCCGTGCGGAAAGCCGATGACAGAGGCGACGCCGAAGGCCGGCCTGACCTCACCGCGGTCCCGTCGGGTACTCGCGGCGGCCAGGTAGACATGGGTCGGCGCCACACAGACGGCACCGACACCCAGCTTGGCAGCCTCCCCGCACAGCGCGAGTATCTCCTCGCCGGTGGCGGACGGCTGTAGCAGTGTGTGGTCGACCATCCGGGCCACCTCGGCGCGCCGCAGGGTGGGGCGAGCGCCGGCGGCCGGTCGGGAGGGGGACTTCTCGGGTTCCTCGCCGGGACGGTCCGATCCTGCCGGAGCCGTTGTCATACGTTGCATCATTGCCGATCGCCCGGCTTCGCGTACGAGGAGTCCTTCCGTGCAGCTGYACATCGTCGACCATCCCCTCGCGGCCTCGTCGCTGACCGTCCTGCGGGACGAGCGCACGCCCCGGTCCCGGTTCCGGCCCGTCCTGTACGACCTGGCGATGATGCTCGTGTACGAGGCGACCCGTACGCTGCCGACGATGCCGGTCGCCGTCACGACTCCGCTGGCCACGACCTCCGGGGTGCGGCTGGCCGCGGAGCCGGTCGTCGTCCCGGTGCTGCGGGCCGGGCTCGGCATGCTGCCGGCGGCGCTCAACCTGCTTCCCGACGCCCACACCGCGTTCATCGGGCTCTCCCGCGACGAGACGACCTTCGAACCCACGGTCTACCTGGAGGCGGTGCCCAGCGATCTGGYCGGCCGCCCGGTGCTGCTGCTCGACCCGATGCTCGCCACCGGCGGTTCGGCCCTGCACTGTCTGCGGCTGCTCGCCGACCGCGGGGCGCGGGGCGTCACCGTGGTCTCCGTGGTGGCAGCACCGGAGGGCCTTGCGGCGCTGGAATCCGGTGGCCCTGCGGTCGGCACGGCGGACCTGACCGTTGTGACCGCCGTGGTCGACGAGAGATTGAACGAGACGGCCTATATTGTGCCCGGGCTCGGCGACGCGGGTGATCGGATCTTCGGCGAGATGTGATCTCCGTCGCGTCCGTCGAGMAGATTGCCCGCGGCCGTATGCAGGTGGAGCAGGCGTGCCGCGGCCTGGTCCCGAGCCGCGGGCACCGCGTCAACGGCATGCCCCGGCACCGGCTCCACGGTCTCGAGGTACACCTTCAGTTTGGGTTCGGTCCCGCTCGGGCGGAAGATCACCCGGTCCTCGTCGAGGAACAGCATGAGCACGTCGGCGGGTGGCAGAACCGGATGCGCCGCGTCGGCGCGGTCCACGGGGCGTGCGGGTCGAGGGGGAATGCCTCCCGCCGGTGCGTCCCCGTCCCGCGGACCGGCCAGCAGGTCACGGACCGCGGTGACGGGACGCCCGGCGAGGCTGGTCGGCGGCTGGGCCCGCAGGCGGTGCATCGTCTCGTCGATCTGGGTGACGTCGTCGAAGCGCGCCGAGCGTTGCCCCGTGAGATGGACACCGAGTCGTGCGGACAACTCGTCGAGCAGGTCTGGCAAGGTCCGGCCTCGTTGCTTCGCCCGCGCGGCGACCAGGGCGATGGCGAGGGCGGCGGTGATGCCGTCCTTGTCGCGGACCAGCTCCGGGGCGACGGCGTAGCCGAGTGCCTCCTCGTAGCCGAAGACCAGCCGCGCGTCCGCACGCATGATCCACTTGAATCCGGTCAGCGTCTCGGCGTAAGGAACGCCGACCTCGGCGGCCAGCGCACGCAGACCGGAGGAGCTGACGATGGTGGTCGCCACCGGACCGGGGCAGGAGTGCAGGACATGATCGGCGAGAAGCAGACCGACCTCGTCGCCGCTGAGTACCCGCCCTCCGACGGCGACGGCGCACCGGTCGGCGTCGGGATCGTTGGCGAGTACCAGATCGGCGTCGATGCGCTCGCCGAGCGCCAGAACCCGGTCCATYGCCCCCGCCTCCTCGGGGTTCGGCCACTGGACTGTCGGAAACTCCGGATCGGGTTCGGCCTGCTCGTGGACGACCCTGGGTGCGGCGAGACCCGCGGCGGTGAACACGGCGCCGAGAACGCCTGCGCCGACACCGTGCAACGGGGTGTACGCAACGGTCAGGGCCGTCGGGTCTGTGGTCACGTCTGTGCGTAGGTCGGTGGCTGTGGCGGTGGCGGTGGCGGTGGCGGTGGCTGCCCGGCCGGCCGTGGCCGCCGCGTGTATGTAGTCGTCGACGACATCCGCATCGAGCCTCCGCYAGGTCTCGGCGAGTGGGATCGCCCGGGCGGGGCCGGCAGCCGCGATCATTCCTTCGATCTCACGGTCCGCCGGAGCCACGAGCTGCGCTCCCCTCGCGGCGTCAGAGGAAGCATCACCCAGGTAGACCTTGTAGCCGTTGTCGGTGGCCGGATTGTGGCTGGCCGTGACCATCACGCCGGCGTCCGCGCCCAGCCTGCGCACGGCGAAGGCCAGCACCGGAGTGGGTAGCGGCCCGGGGAGTACCAGCGCCCGCAATCCGGCACCGGCGAACACCCGGGCGCTGTCGAGGGCGAACGCCTCGCTGCGATGCCGGGCGTCGTAGCCGACRACGACGGTCGCCGTCGAGGAATTCGGGGCCGCGGCCGAGCCCGGTGCGGCGTTCATGGAGCTCCCGGCCGTGGCCGGATCCGGCTTCGGTGCCGCCGGTGCTGGTGGTGCCGGTGCTGGTGGTGCCCTGCTCGTGAGCCAGGTGGCGAGTCCGGCGGCGGCGCGGCGCACCACGGCAGTGTTCATGCCGGCTGGACCGGCGCGCAGTGGCCCGCGCAACCCGGCTGTGCCGAACCGCAGCGGTCCGTGGAAACGTGTGGTCAGTTCCGCGAGCAGCGTGGCATCGTGACCCGCGCCGTCGCGCAGCCGGGCCAGTTCGGCCCGGTCGGCGGGATCCGGATCATCGTTCAGCCAGGCCTCGACCTGCTCGGCGAGCGGGCTGGGCAGGGACGTCGGGCTGGGCAGGGACGTCGGGCTGGGCAGGGACGTCGGGCCGGGTCGGGACGCGGACGGCATCGCGATTCCGCCGCGGTCCTACAGCCGGGTGACGATGTCGGCGAGCAGGATACCCAGGCGTTCCGCGGCGGCGGCTCCCGCGGTCAGCACCTCGAGATGATCCAGCGGCTTGCCGCTCATCCCCGCCGCGAGGTTGGTGACCAGGGACAGGGCCAGCACCTCCGCTCCGGCGGCCCGCGCCGCGATCGTCTCGTGCACGGTCGACATGCCGACCAGGTCGGCTCCCAGGAGCCGCAGCATGCGGATCTCCGCGGGTGTCTCGAAGTGCGGACCGGGCAGTCCCGCATACACCCCTTCGGTCAGGGTGGGATCGACCTCGCGGGCAAGCGTCCGTAGCCGGGGGGAATAGGCGTCGGTCAGGTCGGTGAACGCCGGGCCGACCAGGGGCGAGCGGCCGGTCAGGTTCAGATGGTCAGCGACGAGGACGGGCTGGCCGACGTACATGTCCGCGCGCAGACCGCCGGCGGCGTTCGTCAGTATGACGGTCGACGCGCCGGCCGCACAGGCCAGGYGGACCGCGTGGACCACCCGGGACAGGTCATGGCCCTCGTACGGATGCACGCGACCCAGATAGATCAACAGGCGACGGTCGCCGAGCTGGACGGAGCGTGCGGTCGGCTTGTGCCCGGGAACGTCGGTGTTGGAGGGGAAGCCGCCGAGTTGGGTAAACGTGACCTCGGTGACGTCGGTCGCCTGCCGGGACAGTACATCGGCGGCCGGGGGCCAGCCCGATCCCAGCACAATCGCRATGTCGTGCCGGTCGGCTCCGGTCAGCTCGGCCAGGGTGGCGGCCGAGGCCGCCGCATTCGGTTCGTCCGCCTGTGCCCTCACCCGGCGACTGTACGGGGTGTGTGGAGGACACTGACGCCCGTGCCCCTGATACCGTCCCACCGTCGTCTCCCGGCAGTGCCCCTGGAGTCCGGCGAGTTCACCGAGGTCGTGCTGCGCGGTCGGCTCACCGACCCGAGTGGACCCGGACGGTTCACGGCGAAGGTCGAATCCTTCGTCGGACACCGGTTCGGGGCCTCGCGCTGGATCGTGCTGACCGATCGGCGGCTGCTGGTCCTCGCCCCCTTCCCGCGGGAGGGCGACTGGTTCGACGTCGTCTTCGACCGTCGTGAGGTGACGGCGTCCCGAGGCGTCAAGCACGGAGATGTGATCACCGTCGAGCTCACCACTCCCCGCGGCCGTCAGGTTCTGCGCATCCCGGCCCGGCTACGCGGGGAGGCGAGCCGTTTCATCCGCGCGCTGCGCTAACAGTGAACGATCTCGCCGTGCGGCCTGTGCGGCCTGTGCGGCCTGTGTGGCCCGTGCGGCCGCCGGGAGCGGCGGTCTCGCGGTTACCGGCCGATAGGGTCAGGACTGGATCCCGCGACGGGCGCGGTGACATCGCCACACATCTGGCGAGAAAAGTACCCGGCGGGCCGGACCAGACTGCGATGGGAACAACGGATCGATGACTACGACCCAGTCGACCACCGGCGAGCTACCGATCCCGGTGGCGGGGGCCGCCACCTCGGGCGGGCGGCAGCGCACGGCCATGCGCACACATATGTGCGGTGATCTGCGATCGGATCACGTTGACCAGACCGTGACGGTGTGTGGCTGGGTGGCGCATCGCCGTCAGCATGGYCAGTCGCTGACCTTCGTCGACCTGCGTGACCATTCCGGGATCATTCAGGCGGTCGTCGACGGCTCGGTCGACGTCCGGACCGAGTACGTATTGCGGATCACCGGTACCGTCGCCGTCCGCCCGGAGGGGACCGCGAACCCCGCCCTGGCCACGGGCGAGGTCGAACTACGCGACTGCGAGGTGCAGGTGCTCTCGGTCGCGACACCGCCGCCGTTCCCGCTGGACGATCGAGCCGACTCCGTCGATGAGGCCACTCGTCTCGCCTACCGCTATCTCGATCTGCGCCGTGACCGGATGCAGCGCAACCTGCGGATCCGCTCGGCGGTTCTTGCGGCGATGCGCTCGGCGCTTGCCCCGCTGGACTTCGTCGAGGTCGAGACGCCGCTGCTGATGCCCTCGACCCCGGAGGGAGCACGGGAGTTCATCGTTCCGTCGCGCCAGTTCCCAGGCAGTTTTTACGCCCTCCCGCAGTCACCCCAGCTTTTCAAGCAGCTGCTCATGGTGGGTGGGACGGATCGCTATTTCCAGTTCGCCCGGTGCCTGCGCGACGAGGACCTACGGGCCGACCGGCAGTACGAGTTCACCCAGCTCGACCTCGAGATGAGCTTCGTGGACCAGGACGACGTGCTCGACGTGACGTCGGCGGCGGTTTTGGCCGCGGCCCGGGCGGTGACCGGCGGCCCCGTGCCGCCGATCGAGCGGATGTCCTGGCACGAGGCGATGAACCGCTTCGGGGTCGACAAGCCGGACCTGCGGTTCGGCATGGAACTCGTAGAGCTGACCGCGGTCTTCGCGGGTAGCGGTTTCAAGGCGTTCGCCGGGGCCGAGGCCGTCAAGGGAATCCGCGTACCCGGCGGATCGGCCTCGCACAACCGGCGCAAGCTCGACGATCTCACCGCGCGGGCGAAGGGACTGGGCGCGAAGGGCCTGGTCTGGATGCGGGTCGGTCCCGGCGGTGAACTGGAGTCCCCGGTGGCGAAGTTTCTCTCCGCCGAGGAACTCGCCGGCATCGTCGCGGCAACCGCGGCGGTGGCGGGAGACCTTCTTCTCCTGGTCGCCGACGAGTGGGCGACCACCTGCGAGGTACTCGGCCAGCTTCGCAACGATCTGGGCCGCCCACCGGCCGGCGAAGGTCCGTTGCGGTTCGTGTGGGTCGTCGACTTCCCGCTGTTCGTCGGGGTGGACCCTGGCACCGGACGGCCGAAGCCGGGGCATCACCCCTTCACCCGTCCGCACCCCGACGATGTGGACAAGCTGGAGACCGATCCGCTCGCGGTGCGTAGCCGGGCGTACGATCTGGTGCTCAACGGCTGGGAACTCGGATCCGGTTCGATCCGGATCCATGAGAGCGGTCTCCAGCAGCGCATCTTCGGGATCCTCGGAATCTCGCCGGCGGAGGCGAAGGCTCGATTCGGCTTCTTCCTCACCCCTTTTGGCTACGGGRCACCACCGCACGGCGGATTCGCGGTGGGGATCGACCGGTTGGTGGCGATCCTCGCCGGTGAGGAGAACATCCGGGAGGTCATCGCCTTTCCCAAGACCCAGTCGGGACTCGACCCGTTGACGGGSGCCCCGACGCCCGTGACCGATCGTCAGCTGCGTGAGCTGGGGGTGCGGGTGGTCACGGCACCGGCACCGGCACCGGGACAGGGGCAGGGCCCGGTAGCCGTCTGAGTGCGTCGGGCCTGGCCGATGAGCGGTGCGGTGGTCGGGGCCGGGCATTGCCGCGACCAGGCCTTTGGCCAGCTTCCCCGGTGGGGTGGTGGGGTAGGAACGGGCCGAATGGGGTAGTCACCTTCTGCTGCCCGTGAGCCGAGCCGGTGGGTGACGGCTGTCTGGTGCTGTTACCGACCCCGAGCTGTTACCGACCCCGAGACCCGACCCCAGGAGGCCAGGTGCAGATCCCTTTCTCGTCGTCGTCGAGCACCAGTCTCGGCATCGAATGGGAGCTGCAGCTCGTCGACCAGCAATCGCGCGAACTTCGCGGCGAGGCCAGCGGGATTCTTCACGAGCTGCGGGCGAAGGTCGGGGAGTGCGAGGCGGCCAAGGCCAAGCACGAGCTGTTCGAGTCGACCATCGAGGTCATCACCGGGGTCTGCGACTCGGTGGAGGAAGCGACCGCGGACCTGTCTGGAACCGTCTCGCTGCTGCGCGATCTGGCGGAACGGCGCGGGATCGGGCTGATGTGCAGCGGCACGCACCCAGCCAGTGACTATATGGGACAGCGCATCACCGAGGATCATCGCTATTTCCGGTTGGTCAGCCAGATGCAGTGGTTGGCCCGGCGGCTGCTCATCTTCGGCGTCCACGTACATGTCGGAGTGCGGTCTGCGGACAAGGCCATGCCGATCGTGAACRCTCTGATGGCCTATGTCCCACATTTTCTCGCCTTGTCGGCGTCGTCGCCCTACTGGCTGGGYGGAGACACCGGGCTGGCCTCATCGCGATCACAGGTCTTCGCGAGCCTGCCCACYGCGGGGCTGCCGTACCCGTTGGAGGACTGGCCGGGTTTCGAGTCGTTCATGGAGACACTGATTGTCTCCGGCACCATCGAGACGATCCGCGAGGTCTGGTGGGACATCCGTCCACATCCCAACTTCGGCACCGTGGAACTGCGGGTCTGCGATGGTCTGCCGTCCCTGATGGAGGTGGGGGCGGTTGCGGCTCTCGCGCAGTGCCTGGTTGACCGCATGAACACCCAGATCGATCGTGGGTATCGTCTCCCGACCCCGCAACGATGGCTCGTGCAGGAGAACAAGTGGCGGGCGGCCCGGTACGGTCTGGACGCGCAGATCATCGTCGATGGTCGGGGCGGTATCCGGCCGGTCCGGGATGACATCACCGATCTCGTGGAGGATCTGCTTCCGGTCGCCCACCGTCTCGGTTGTTCATCCGAGCTCTCCGACACGCTGACCATCCTGCGGACGGGCGCGAGCTATATCCGGCAGCGGGACGCCGCCCGGCGGGCCGGTGGAGATCTCACCCGGGTCGTCGATACCCTTCTCGAAGAGATGAACACCGGCCGTCCGGTAGTCGAYGGCTAGACACGCCGGCGAATACCCCGAACCGCCTGCGTTCAGGGCCCGCGTGGCGTGTGCAGGGAGGAGCCCGGCCGGCAGATGARGGTTGACGAGACCGCGGCGGTCGCCGGGTGGGTGGCCGCGCACGAATCCGAGCTGATCGCGTTGCGTCGCGATCTCCACGCTCACCCGGAGCTCGGCCGRCAGGAGCACCGCACCGCCGAGCAGGTCGAGGCGCGGCTTCGGGCCGCGGGACTGTCGCCGCAGCGCCTGCCGGACCTTCCTGGCCTGTGGTGTGACATCGGTGCCGGCGTCGATCATGATCCAGGCGCTCCCGTGATCATGCTGCGGGCCGACATGGACGCTCTTCCGCTCTCGGATATCAAGGACGTGCCGTACCGCTCCACCGTTCCGGGTGTGGCTCACGCCTGCGGACATGACGTACACACGACCGTGGCGCTCGGCGCCGGACTCGCGCTTGCCGAGGTCGCACGCGTGTCCACGCTGCCCGGGACCGTGCGCCTGGTGTTCCAGCCCGCGGAGGAGCTCATGCYGGGCGGCGCGTTGGACATCATCGACGCGGGCGTGCTGAAGCCGGTGACCACGGCGATCGCGCTRCACTGCGATCCGGCGCTCGACCTGGGCATGATCGGTCTGCGGACGGGTCCGATCACCTCTGCCGCCGATGCCGTCGAAATCACGCTGGCCGGGCCCGGYGGTCACACCTCCCGGCCACAGAACACAGTCGACCTGGTGTACGCGCTCGTCCGCCTTGCGGCCGATCTCCCTGCCGCGTTGGGGCGACTGGTCGATCCCAGGTCGGCGCTCTCCCTGGTCTGGGGTCAGGTGCAGGCGGGAACCGTTGCCAACGCCATCCCTCGTACCGGTCAGCTTCGAGGCACGGTCCGCACCCTGTCCCGGGAGACCTGGGAGAGCGTGCCGGCGCTGGTCACTCAGGTTGCCGAGCAGCTCGTCGCACCGTACGGAGCACAGATCGTGGTCGACTACCGCCGTGGCGTGCCGCCCGTGGTGAACAGCGTGGATGTCGTCGAGGTCCTTCGGACCGTCGTCGACCGCGTGTTTGGTCATGGGGCCTCCACCATGGTGGCGCAATCGCTTGGTGGCGAGGACTTCGGTTGGTATCTGAACCACGTGCCGGGGGCCTTGGCCCGATTGGGCACTCGGACACCCGGCGGCCACACCTACGACCTTCACCAGGGCAGCTTCGACGTGGACGAGAGGGCGATCGGTGTGGGCGTGAAGCTGCTTGCCGGCGCGGCTCTCGATCTGCTGACCCATACGCCCCCGGCGCCGTGACGCTACGTCCGCCTCTGTCCGGATCCGCGGCCGCGCCTCATGGTGTGATGCGTCACGCTGCCGTGATGCGTCACGCTGCCGTGATGCGTCATGCGGTCGGTCGCGAACGGAGTTCGGCCACGTAATCGGCGGGTGCCCCGGCCTTCTCCGCGGAATCGGCGATCATCTCGAGGTACCGGCGCGACGGGAGTCCTCCCTCGTAGGCGTCGAGAACATAGGTCCAGGCGAGGGCCTCCCCATCAAGGGTGGAGACCCGCACCCGGATGCGGRTGTACAGGCCGGTGTCCGCGCCCTCCCAGACGTCGAGCCGTTCCAGGTCGTAACGGTCGAGGTCGTACAGAAGGACGTACGCGTGAGCACCYGGAGCCTCGACGATGGTCGGCAAGGCTCCATCCCAACCGACGTTTTCACCGCCGAACGTGAGACGCCAGCCATTGATCCATMCAGTGCCGGTCACGGGCGAGTGCGGGGCCCGCTCCTTCATCTGCGCCGGGTCGAGGTTGCCGGCGTAAGCCGCGTACAAGGTCATTGTGATCTCTCGGAGGGTTACGGTGCGTGATTGTAACTGTAATTTCCGCTCATGAAAGGAGGAAGATGGCCCTACCTGACATCGCCGATGTCGGACTCCGTCTGCGATCCTACGGAGCCTCCCGCACCGGCAGGAGAGCGGCCGCGGCGGCGGGGCAAGATGATAAGGAAGCGATACCGGATCGGGAGGGCACGTGACTCGCATCGTCATTCTTGGTGGAGGGCCCGGAGGCTACGAGGCGGCTCTCGTCGGCGCCTCACTCGGCGCGACGGTCACCGTCATCGACTCGGAGGGGGTCGGTGGTGCCTGTGTGCTCACCGACTGCGTTCCCTCCAAAACCTTGATCGCAACTTCGGAGACCATGACGAACCTCGCTCTAGCTCCYGGCCTGGGTGTCCGCCCGCATAGTCTTGGCTCTGGGCCGGAACCGGCGTTGCCCCCCGTGGCCTGGGGGATCAGTACCGGCACGGACTCGGGCACCCGGCCGCTCACGCCCCCGGAGGTCGTCAATGTGGATGCGGAGCAGGTGTACGAACGGGTCCGTGATCTAGCCAAGGCCCAGTCCCTGGACATCGAGCGCCGGCTCGAGCGCGAGAAGGTCGATGTCGTGCACGCCTCTGGGCGCCTCGTCGGGCCGCACGCAGTCGAGACYAGCACCGGTGAAACCTTCGTCGGTGATGTGATTTTGATCGCGACCGGCGCCTCACCACGCGACCTCCCCACGGCCCGGCCAGATGGTGAGCGGATTCTCACCTGGCGCCACCTCTACGACCTCAAGGAGATACCCGAACATCTGGTCGTCGTCGGTTCCGGCGTCACCGGAGCCGAGTTCGCCAGCGCGTATCGGGCGCTTGGCGCCGAGGTCACGCTGGTTTCCTCGCGCGAACGCGTGCTGCCGGGGGAGGACCCGGATGCCGCCCGGGTCATCGAGGATGTGTTCGTGCGGCGTGGGATCGAGGTGCTCAACCGATCGAGGGCGGCGTCGGTACGGCGCATCGGGGACGGTGTGATCGTCGAGCTGACCGACGGCCGGACCGTTACGGGAAGCCACGCTCTGATGGCGGTTGGTTCGGTACCACGCACCAAGGGCCTGGGACTGACTGACGTGGGGGTACGGCTTGGGCCTGGTGGGCATGTGAACGTGGACCGGATGTCGCGGACCTCGGTGCCGGGTGTCTACGCGGCCGGTGACTGCACCGGAGTCCTCCCGCTCGCATCGGTCGCCGCGATGCAGGGGCGTATCGCCATGTGGCACGCCCTCGRCGAGGCCGTCACACCCTTGCGGCTCGGGACGGTGTCGTCCAACATCTTCACCGAGCCGGAAATCGCCACCGTCGKAGTCACGCAGGTGATGAAGGACACCGGGGCAGTCGCAGCCGAGGTGACCAYAGTTCCACTCTCGCGGAATCCGCGGGCGAAGATGATGGGTATTGAGGACGGCTTCGTGAAACTGTTCTGCCGTCCGGGGAGTGGAAGTGTGCTTGGCGGTGTCATTGTCGCGCCGCGTGCATCCGAACTCATCCTCTCTATCTCGCTCGCGGTCGAACACGGTCTGACCGTCGATCAAATCGCACATACGTTCTCGATCTACCCGTCGCTCTCCGGATCGATCACCGAGGCGGCTCGCGTCCTGCGTACGCGCGACTTCTTCGCGGGATTCGACAACCCAGAGTGAGCAGGGGCCCGGCAGGGCCGCGCGCGGCACCTCCTGCCATCTTGGGCTGCCGTGTTGGGCCGCGGACGGCAGTCGCCGCTGCCGGGCGCTGCCCGCAGACGCAGACGAGTGGCGCGGGCACCGACCCGTCCCGACTCTCATGACGAAGGTCGGCGCGGCGAGTACTGCCGACGCCTGCCTGTGGAGAAGGCTACGAGTTGTCCCCGTCCCCCTCGTCCTCATCGTCGCTCGTGGGGAAAATTGGAGGAAAGCCATGCTGTTCCAGCCGGCGGTTCCGGAAGAACCCGCTGGTGGCGAAGCCGAGCCCGATCCCAGAAATCAGAAGAAACGCGACGACGATGGCTCGGACTTCGAGCTCACCGGGCAGCAGGGCAAAGATCAGCGCGAAGGGCAACATCAGCAGGAAGGGCCGTGTCGCCTGGCGCAGCCTCCAGCCGGGGCCGGTGAGGTCATGYGAGACCCAGTCGTTGTAGGCCGGAGGAAGGGTCCCCCCAAGCAGGTAGTGCACTCGCCCGGTCAGCGGTGGTCGCTGAACGACCGGGCGGGCCACCGCCAGCTTCCGGTCCTGGCCGCTCACCGTCGGGCTGTCGTTACCGTCCATACCTCGCAGCCTATGAAGTCTGCGGTGGAGAGGTGGCAGCCGACGGTGGGCAGGTCGAGCTTCAGTGTGCTCTAGTCTTTGATCTCACAGAGCAMGGTGCCGCTGGTGACAACGGCGCCGACGGTCGCAGCCAGTCCGGTGACCGTGCCATCCCGATGCGCGTTGATCGGCTGTTCCATCTTCATCGCTTCCAGAACAATGATCAGATCACCCGCGGAAACGGTGTCGCCGTCGTTGACCGCGACCTTCACGATGGTGCCCTGCATGGGACTGGCCAGGGCGTCGCCCGTGACCCTGGCCGCCGCCGTGCCGCGAGCGCGCCGCTTGGGCGCCGCTCCCCGGGAAGCGGCGACGGGGGCAGAACCGAATCCGGCGGGTAGCACGACTTCGAGGCGTTTGCCGCTCACCTCGACAACCACGGTCTCCCGCGGCTCGGGGGTGGTGTCGGCCTCAGTCCCTCCCGCGAAGGCCGGGATGGTGTTGTCGAACTCGGTTTCGATCCAGCGGTTGTGGATACGGAAAGGCTCTGCGGCGTCCTCCGGGGCGAAGGCGGGATCCCGTACGACCGCGCGGTGGAACGGCAGCGCCGTCGCCATTCCCTCGATGACCATCTCATCGAGGGCACGCCGAGCCCGCTGCAGAACTTCCTGCCGGGTTGCTCCGGTGATGATGAGCTTTGCGAGCAGGGAGTCGAAGGCGCCGCCGATGACGCTGCCGCTTTCGATGCCGGTATCGAGCCGGACGCCGGGGCCGGCCGGCGCGATCAGCTTGGTGACCGTGCCGGGTGCGGGAAGGAAGTTACGGCCGGGATCCTCACCGTTGATGCGGAATTCGATGGAGTGACCGCGAGGAGCCGGATCGGTGAAGTCGAGTGCCTCACCCTCGGCGATACGGAACTGGGCACGAACCAGGTCCACTCCGGAGACCTCTTCGGTCACCGGATGCTCGACCTGGAGGCGGGTGTTGACTTCAAGGAAGCTGATCATGCCATCGCGGGCGACGAGGAACTCGACGGTCCCGGCCCCGACATAGCCGGCTTTCTTGCAGATCGCCCTCGAGGCGTCGTACAGCGAGTGGAGCTGAGCCTCCGAGAGAAACGGTGCCGGCGCCTCCTCCACGAGCTTCTGGTAACGGCGCTGGAGTGAGCAGTCGCGGGTACCGACCACGACGACGTTGCCGTGCGTATCCGCCAGGATCTGGGTCTCGACGTGGCGCGGCTGGTCCAGATACCGCTCGACGAAGCATTCCCCGCGACCGAACGCCGCGACCGCCTCCCGGACGGCACTGTCAAACAGTTCGGGGAGCTCCTCCGCGGTCCAAGCGACCTTCAGTCCGCGCCCTCCGCCACCAAAAGCGGCCTTGATGGCAACCGGAAGGCCGTACTGCCCGGCGAAGGTGACAACCTCATCGACGCCGGCCACGGGGTCTGCGGTGCCGGGCGCGAGCGGCGCGCCGACCGCTAGTGCAATATGCCGGGCCGCGGTCTTGTCTCCGAGACGGCGGATGGCCTCCGGCGGCGGGCCGATCCAGGTGAGGCCTGCGGAGATCACGGCCTCCGCGAAGTCCGCATTCTCCGAGAGAAAACCGTATCCCGGGTGGACGGCGTCGGCCCCGGAGGACTCGCAGGCATCGAGAATTTTGTCGATGCGYAGGTACGAATCACCAGGGGTCGCGCCTCCCAACGCAAATGCCTCGTCAGCAACGCGTACGTGCAGGGCATTGATATCTGGTTCCGCGTAGACTGCGACGCTGGTGTATCCGGCGTCGCGGCAGGCGCGGGCCACTCGAACCGCGATTTCTCCCCGATTGGCGATGAGGATCTTACGCACGTCGCTCCCGTCCTCGTCCGGCCTGCCTGCGTGTAGGTGAGTCGGGCCGCACATTTTGCTGTCATTGTACCCAGATGTGATGCTGCAGACATCCCGACGTCATGTCTATCGGTTGATCACCAGTCGGCTCGAGTGCGCGCACCCGGCGTCATCCCGGACCTTTGCCAMGCCCCCGGTCCGGTGGTGAGACTGCCACGGAGCGCCAGCRTCGGGCTGGCCCAGGACGAACGGCGGGTGGCCGGTGCCGACGAGGGAACGGCGCGAGCCGTCAGGAGCGCCACCACGGCGGCGATCTCCTCCGGCGTCGCCTCACCGCRGATCAGCTGCAGCCGAGGCTGACTCGCCCGCCTGTCATCGTCCTGAACCACGTTTTTCTCCTCGGTACCTCGAGTAGCTGGTGCGTCGTACGTATGCCGTCCGTGGGCCCGCGGCCCGGGAGATCTCCGCCGCGGGCGGATTCCCCTTCCGGCGAGCCGGCGACGGCAGATCCCGCCTATAGCGGGATGTTGCCGTGCTTCTTCGGTGGCAGGGATTCACGCTTGGTACGCAGCAGACGCAGTGCTCGAATGAGCTCGCGCCGCGTTTCCGACGGGCTGATGACCGCGTCGAGATAGCCCCGTTCCGCCGCGATGTAAGGGGTCGCGAAGTGATCGGTGTAGTCTTGGATCAGCTCGGCCCGACGAGTCTCCGGTGACTCGGACCTGGCTAGATCCCGTCGATAGATGATGTTGAYGGCACCCCGGGCGCCCATCACCGCGATCTCGGCGGTTGGCCAGGCAAGGTTGATGTCCGCCCGCAGGTGCTTGGACCCCATGACGTCGTAGGCACCGCCGTAGGCCTTCCGAGTGAWCACCGTCACTTTCGGTACGGTGGCCTCTGCGTAGGCGTAGATCAGCTTGGCGCCACGGCGAATGATGCCGTTCCACTCCTGGGAGGTGCCGGGAAGGAAGCCGGGGACGTCGACCAGAGTCAGCACCGGGATGTTGAATGCGTCGCAGGTCCGGACGAACCGGGCGGCCTTCTCGCTGGCGTCGATGTCGAGGGTGCCGGCGAACTGCATCGGCTGGTTGGCGACCACCCCGATAGAACGTCCATCCACCCGGCCGAATCCGACGATCATGTTCTGGGCGAACTGAGCGTGGACCTCGAGAAAGTCACCCTCGTCGAGGACCCGCTCGATGATCTGGTGCATGTCGTACGGAGTGTTCGGGGAGTCGGGGATGAACGTGTCGAGATCCGGGTCGATCTCGGCGTCCAGATCGTCCACGGCGTCGTAGCTCGGGGCGTCGTCGAGATTGTTCGACGGAAGGAACGACAGCAGCGCACGGGCGAGTTCGAGGCACTCCGTCTCGTCGGCCGACTGGAAGTGCGCGACACCGCTGCGGGAGTTGTGGGTGTGTGCGCCACCCAGTTCCTCCATGCCCACGTCCTCGCCGGTGACCTCCTTGATCACGTCGGGGCCGGTGATGAACATGTGGCTGGTCTGGTCGACCATCAGGGTAAAGTCGGTGATCGCCGGAGAGTACACGGCGCCACCGGCGCATGGCCCCATGATCAGTGAGAGCTGTGGGACGACGCCGGAGGCCATCACGTTGCGGTAGAAGATTTCGCCGTACAGACCGAGGGAGACGACACCCTCCTGGATACGCGCTCCGCCGGAGTCGTTGATGCCCACGACGGGGCAGCCCGTCTTCAACGCAAGATCCATGATTTTGACGATCTTCTCACCGAAGACCTCACCCAGGCTGCCACCGAAAACGGTGAAGTCCTGGCTGAACACGCAGACCTGCCGGCCGTCGACAGTCCCGTACCCGGTCACCACGCCGTCGCCGTACGGCCGGTTGGCCTGGACGCCGAAGTCGTGCGCGCGATGGCGGGCGAAGGCGTCGGTCTCGACGAACGACCCGGGGTCGAGGAAGGCCTCGACCCGTTCGCGGGCTGTCATCTTGCCCTTGGCATGCTGCGCGTCGACCGCTCGCTGGGACCCGGCGTGGACGGCATCATCGTTCACGCGCCGCAGGTGGGCGAGTCGGCCTGCGGTGGTGTGCGGGTCGGGAGCGGAATCCTCTGCGGACGCGGGAAGAGCCATAACCGGCAGCGTACGACCCCCGTGGGTCCACGCGTGTGATTGATGTGCAGCGGATCTCACCGGATAGGCGAGATTCGTGGGCCTCCGGCGAGTTGACCGTATCCCGGATCAGCTCGCCGATCGTCCGCCGATCGTCCGCCGATCGTCCGCCGATCGTCCGCCGATCGTCCGCCGATCGTCCGCCGATCGTCCGAGTCGCCGACGGGTGACCGGACGGTCTGGCAGGGTGGACCGGTGCCACCCTCGAAGGAGCCCGCACCCGCGGGACCCTCTCCCGAGCAGCCCGCGTCCGGCAAGCTCCCGTCCGGCAAGCCCTCGCCGGCGTCCCCTCGGGCCCGCCCTGCCGGAGAGGGGCGATTCTCGTCCGTCGGAACACGTGAACCGCTGGACGCCGCACGCCTCGCGGCCCGTGCCGCCGCGGTCGGTCTCGACCTGACGGTGGTAGAGGAGACCGACTCGACCAACGCCGCGCTGGCGCGCATCGCCCGGGGCGAAGACACCGCCCGGGGCGAAGACACCGCCCGCGGCCGGGGACGGGTTCTCGTCRCCGAACGGCAGACGGCGGGTCGTGGTCGGCTCGACCGATCATGGGAGTCTCGCCCTGGTGCCGGGTTGACGGTCTCGCTGCTGCTGCAACCCCGGCTACCGATGTCACTGTTCGGCTGGCTGCCCATGGTGGTCGGAACCTCGCTTCTGGCGACGCTACGCGAGGTGGCGGCGGTTCCCGCAGTCCTGAAATGGCCCAATGACGTTCTCGTTGACGATGCGAAGCTCGCCGGCATCCTGGTCGAGGTCGTCCAGGTCCCACTATCGTCACCCTCGGTGATTATCGGTTTTGGGTTGAATGTCATGGCGGAGCGTGACGAGCTCCCGGAGCGGTCGACAAGCCTGCTGCTCAGCGGCGCGCTTCCGGCGGCTCTGGACCGGACCGAGCTGCTCGGGGTGGTACTCGCGGATCTCGTCGGGGCGATCACTGGCTGGGAGGCCGACCCGCAAGCGGCTCGCGCGGAGTACCTACGGGTGTGCGCGACGATCGGCAGGCGGGTGCGCGTCGAGCTGCCGGACGGTTCGGCGGTGCTCGGGACCGCCACCGACGTTGACCCCGACGGCCGGCTCGTCGTCAACGGGCGACCCTACAGCGCCGCCGACATCGTTCACCTGCGGTGACGAGGGACCCGGCAGTGATCTGTCCGCCCGAGATGCGACGATCGTTGCCGTGGCGTTTCCCGACGATATCCTCACCCAGGACGAAGAGGTTGTCCTTCATGTGCACCCGCACTGGGTCAGCCTGGTAGTCCCGGCGTTCTGGACGGTTGCCGCCCTCCTTTTCGCCGTGCTGGGGGTTTTCTTCGCACCCGGAGGGGTGTTGCAGAAGCCCATCCAGTATCTCGTGCTTCTGGTCGCCTTCGGTGCGATCGGTTACCTGAGTGTGATGCCATGGTTACGTCGGATGACGACCCATTACGTCGTGACGAACCATCGACTGGTGATCCGCGAAGGGGTCGTCACGCGGGTCGGGCGTGACGTCCCGCTCGCCTGGTTGGTTGGCGCGACGGTGCAGCAGAACGTCATCGWCCGGCTTCTGGGCTCGGGTGAGCTGATCATTGAGKCGGTGGGGCAGCGGGGCCGGGTCAGCCTGTCGTGTATGCCGCACGCCGAGCGGGTGCAGGAAACCCTCGCCGATCTCTCCGCGCCCTACCAGTCACGGGGCTATCCGGGGGCCTGACGCCGGGACGGCCGGAGGCGGTAAGCACGGCAGATCCGTCACACCGGATCGAACTCCCGCCACCATGCGAGCAATTTGTCGGCCTGCGGATCCTCCGTGGCGAAGCCGAGACGCTCGTCGTCAACCGTCCAGAACACCGAGAACCGGCCGGGTCTTGCATCGCACAGGAAGGTGCCACGGCGTCGGGAGCCGCGTGCCCAGCGTTCGATGCCGGTCTGTCCCTGATAACAGTCGCCGACGTCGGCGAGGGCTGCGGACCGGCGGGCGATGTCGCGGGTCAGGGCCGAGGCGTCCCGGTAACGCAGGACGAGGATTCGAGCGGGGGCTGGAGCGTCGGTCGCCACCCCGGGGACGCAGCTGAGGGCCGCCTCCACGCCATCGGGTACCGCCTGTCCCTCGCTGGGCGGCGCACTCGTGCACTCGTCGACCGCGAACGGCTTGAGCGAGGACCGCAGCCGGGCCTCGGCGGCGTCGAGCGTCGGGCCCGGCGACGGTCCGACGCCGGGCCCTCCGGAGGCCACGGTGCCTGCGGTGCCCGTCGTGCCGGACGCCGACGGGTGGCGACCGGCGGGGCTGTCGCTCGGATCGTGGGTCACGGCGAGTCCGATGGTGATGCCACTCGCGATCAGAGCCGCGATGATCAGGACGATCGCGGTGAGGGGTCCACGACGCCACCACGAGCCGGTTCCACCGGATGGATCCTCGTCACCGTCGGCCGGATTCCGCGGGAATCCGTCTTCGGAACCGTTCACAGGTATCCGGCCTCCCGAGGAAGGTCAGCTCAATGGCGGAGTGGATCGAACGACTTCCACCATCTGTTGAGGTTACCCGGATCTTGATCATCCGCGGAGAACGCGATTCGATAGTCGTCGTAGGTCCAGAACTCGTAGAAACGCTTCGCGAAGAAGTAGCACAGCCGGGTGCCACCGGTCGACTCGGCCGGCGAGCTCCACTGCTCCGAGCTCTGCTGGCCATCGTCGCAGTTCCCCTCGTCATAGTAGTACGTTTCACGGGCGCCGATCTGCCGGTCCATGGCGGACTGACTCGGGAAGTGGAAGGCGGTGACCTCGATGCCGCTGGAATCCTTGCAGACGAGGGCGGCGTCGGCGTAGGCGCTGTCACGGTGTGCGGGGACGGCGCATCCCGTCATGACGACCGGGTTCAGTAGTGAGCGGAGGATCTCCTGTGGATTGCCGGCCGGCTGTCCACCGCTCCCCGACGCTTCGATGGTCGATGTTCTGGCGACGGATTGTCCGCTCGTCGTGTCGGCGCCGTCCCCGCCGGTGAAGACGACGACTCCGAGCAGGATCACCAGGGTCAGGAGGAGACCGCCGCCCGCGAACAGCAGGCGTCGATCCACGCTGACCTCGTGCCGGGAGGCCGTGCCGCGCTTGGCCATGGGGGCCAGGGGGGCCACGGCGCGCTCGGTGAGCCCGGGTCCGGCCGCGCCGGCGGGGATTCCCGTCGGGTGGACGGGCGGCTCCGGCGGAAGTCCCGGCAACAGCCCCGGTAACGACGAGGGCCGTCTGGAATCCGCAGGCGCGCCGAGCCGCACGGCGGTGGCCGTGTCGACCGAGGGGGCGGACGTGCCGAGGAGATTGACGGGCGCCGACGCTGGAAAGCCGCCGGTCGGGACAGGCGTCCCGCCCGTCAACGGGTGGTCGGCGGGTGATACGGGAAGCGGAGATGCGCCGGATGTGACCGGAGTTCCGCTCACCGAAGGGARTCCGTTCGGCGGGTTGACACCGATTGTCGCTCCGGGAGTTGGCGCCGGATAACCGATGGGCGGTGCGGACGGCTCGGCCTGCGCGTCAACGCCGTTCGTGGACCTGCCCCGGGCCTCGAAGGCTCCGAGGAAGGCCGTGTCACCGTTCGTGCCGAGCCCGGTGCCGGTTTCGGCCGCGAGGGTTCCGGGCTGGTTCGCGAGGGTTCCGGGCTGGTTAGGGTCGCCGCCCTGGATGCCGGGCCGTCCGGTGGGCGGGGTCAGGCGATAGGTGAGGTCGCCGTCGTCCGGCCACGGTGACGATGGGGTGTGGTGTGGGGACATCGACACTCCGGAGGACGTCTGAGGTCCCGAAGGCAGGGGGGGGCCGAAGGCCACCGGGGAGTCAGAGCTGCCGGATCTGGTTGGCGAGCCGTAGTAGAGCGGACCGGGCGGGCCGGCCATGCCTGTGGGTGGCCCGGGGGGGCCCGGGGGGCCGGGAGGTCCCTGCGTCCCCGACCGAGCCGGCAGGCCAGGCGGTCCCTGCCCGCCCGGACCAGGCTGGTCCGCCCGGGCGGACCAGGCGGGGGGGCCGGTGGGCGGGGCGGAGCCGGGCGGGGCGAGAGATTCGGGTGGCCCGGGGGGAGCGGGAGGCCATGACGGAGTGGAGGGCGCGGGCGGCCCCGGCAGGCCACCCGGACCGGGCAGTCCCCCGAAGCGGGGGGGAACCGTGGGAACCGCGGGAACCGGCGGGCCCGGTGGCAGAACCGGGCCTTGCGGTATGGAACCCGGCGGCGGTCCCGAGCCCAGGGCCGACGGCGGTGGGACCGGATTCGTGTATGGCGGAGGCGACAAGGCATGCCCCGGCTCCACCCCTKGTCCCCGGTGCAGTGGATACAGGATGGTCCGGTCAGGCCCGTCCGGGTCTGCATCGGGGCCGCTCCCTGGCCGCGGCAAGTCCGGCGGTGGCTCGGACACCTGCGACGCTTCGTTGTCGCCTTGGCCGGGGCTGGGCACGGTTCCTCCCGAGATGGGTGACAGGTGCGACCCCAGCGTAGGCCCCTCACCACCCGGATATGGGCGATGTCAGGCTACTGCGTCACAAATACTGCTCTATCACCACCCGCCCGGCCGAAGGCAAGCAGGCAAGATCGAATTCACAGCAAACGGCGCCCCGCCGTGTGGACGTGGYCGCGTCCCGGCGGCGTCCACCGCGACGTCAGGCCTTGGGCACCGGATCGAAATTACTCCACCATTCGTACAGGGCCRCCCCGTCGGGGCCGGTCGCCATGAAGGAGACCAACGTGGAGTTGTAGGACCAGAAGATGAAATGATCACCGTCACGTACGTTGCAGACGGCCGTGCCCTGGGTCGCACCCTCGTGGAAGTTCCAGGTAAAGACCTCGTCGCCGCCCTGCTCGCATTTGCCTCCGGTGGTGGTGACCAGGGACTTGCGCACCTCGACGTCGCTGTTCAGATCACTGGTGGTCGCGTAGGAGTAGGCGGCTACCACCTTCCCATCATCCGAGTTGCAGAACAACGACGCCTTGATGTGGCCGCCCTCGGCTTCGCTGTTGGGCTCGCAGTCCATCATCACGGACGAGTCGAGCTTGGCCAGCAGGGCGTGCTGCGCCGAGGTGAACTGCGCCGAGGGACTCACACTCGGACTCACACTCGGACTCGGACTCGGACTTGGCGAGGGCGATGACGATGGGCTTGTCGAGGTCGGCGAGGCGCTGGGGCTTTCGGACGCGGCCACCGTGCCCGGGTTGTCGGAACCTCCGGAGAGGAGCGCAACCGAAACAACGATCAGGAGGAGTGTCGCCGCCACCGCGGCAGCGATGATGGTGTTACGCCGACGTTGAGAGCCGCCGGGCCGGGGGGGCGCCCCCGGCGGCGGATAGCCTCCGTAACCGTCCGCCGCGGGGTAGCCCTGCTGCTGATAGCCCTGTTGGTAACCCGGCTGATAGTTCTGCTGATATGCCTGTTGCGGATAACTCTCCGTGGGATAGCCGCCGACGGGATAATCCTGGCCGTAGCCCTCGCCGGGTGGGTAGCCCCCACTGGGTGGGTGGACCGCCGTCGGGGGGTACTGATCGGTGCCGCGGTACGGATTCTGTGCGTACTGGTGCTGGGGGTGCTGGTGCTGGGGGTACTGGTGCTGGGGGTGCTGGTGCTGGGGGTGCTGGTGCTGTGCGTACGGATTCTGTGCGTACTGGTGCTGGGGGTGCTGGTGCTGGGGGTGCTGGTGCTGTGCGTACGGATTCTGTGCGTACTGGTGCTGGGGGTGCTGGTGCTGGGAGTACTGTGCCGTGGGCGGGTAGCCGCCGGGCTGGTTGACGCCGGGTGCGCTGTCGCCGATCAGGTGGGTCTCGTCTTCGTCGCCGAACGGTGCCGAGCCCGCGGAGTACGGCGAGGCGGAATAGGAACCACCAGCGTTGCCGTCAACCCCTTGGGTCTGGGCGTCCGGGTCCTGGGGGCCTGGGCCCGGTGACTGCATGACGTCCTCCTGCGCTGCGCGAAGAGCGGCCCCTGCYCGCACTCGTGATCTTGCTGATCCCGCCGTGGTGCCGGGCGGTTCTCGCAACCGTCCATCTGTGTTAGAGCGGGACGGATCGCCCCGTTCGGCCCAGGTCGGGCTCGATGCTCGATGTTAGGAGCTTTGTGTTCGGAGGGGGATCCCGGGTCGTCTTGGAGACAAGGTGTCGGATCAGGCCGCGTAACGGATCACGATGTCGTCGACGATCATCTCCAGGAACGTCTGATCGACCGGGTCTCCGGTCAGCAGCACCCGTTGGAGGATGACGGCGGTTCCGAGTTCTATGAGTACCGTGCGGTCGACGTCCGGGCGGACCTCGCCGCGGGCGATCCCGCGTTCGATGATGGCTTCCGAGCTCGCCTGGYGTTGCATCCAGAGGCCGCGGCGCAGGGCGTCGCGCAGACCGGGATTGCGCGGCATCTCCGAGATCAGTTCCGCGAGGATCCGTCCCCGATCGCCGCGGATCGCGTCATGGAACGAGGTCAGGAACTCAAGGATGTCCAGGCGGAGGGAGCCGTTGTCGGGTGCCGGCATCCGCTGCTCGGTGAAGGCGTTGACCGCGTCCATCACCAGGGCGAGCTTTGACGGCCAGCGCCGGTAGATGGTGGCCTTGCCGGCTCGCGCCCGGGTGGCCACCCGGTCCATCGTCACACCGTCGTATCCGACCTCGGCCAGAAGGTCCAGGGTGGCGGTGCGGATCGCCTGGTCCCGGCTCTCGTCGCGAGGTCGGCCGCCGGGGTGCGACGACGCGAGCGAGAACGGGGTCACGACACACCCTCCAGGTTGCTGCGGACTGGACGGCGCTCCACGCGGCRTTCCCGGTAGCCGATGTGTCTCGCTGGATGGAGGGCTGTGGGCGCGCGGCGCCAGCCTGGCCCGCCGAGCGTAGCCCACCGGCGAAGGTTCGGGAACCGTTCGGTATCGGAACTGGGTTGTTCCCGACTTGTCCGCCGGGGACGGTGAGAGGGCGGAACGTMCTGTTCCGCTGTCGTGCCGTGTCGGCGGGCGTGTTGGGCGTCCGGGGTGGCGGCGATGCGCGGTGCGCCTGAAACGGCCGGTCCGGTGCCGGAGCAGGTGGCGGAATGCGCGCCGGGCCGGGGTGTCGGGCCGGTGGCCGCTGGTGCGGTCAGATCCGGCCCGCATGCTCCGGGATGTGCCGACGACCGTCCTGACGGGCTCCGCAGCTCGTGGCGGCCTTGGGGTGGTCCGGGTGGAGGAAGACCCACTTCTTGTAGGCCCAGAACCGGAATACGGTGCCCAGCCCGGTGCCGATGATGTTACCGAACAGGTTGAACGCAAGTACGCCCTTGAGATCGAGTACATAGCGTGCGAACCCGAGGCAGCCGAGCGCGATCAGCAACCCGACCGTATTCAGGATCACGAAGAGTGTGTACTCGCGACGTAGACCGGTTCGGGCGCGATGGTTGAACGACCATTGCCGGTTCCCGATGTAGGAAAAGGTGGCGGCGACCACCGTGGAGACGGTCTTCGCGCTGAGCGGACCCATTCCGAGAAGCGTGTGGCACAGGTTGGAGACGAGAAAGTCGATGGCGTAACACGCACCGCCGACCAGCCCGAACTTGCCCATCTCGTGGACGAGTACCTGCACCGGTGAGCGGGTCTGTCGGTGTCTCACCACGGGCGACCCCGATCGATATTTACCACCCAGAGAGAGTACCGGCTGCTCCCGGCCGCCCACCGTGCCACCCCCGTCGACGGTGGCGTGGTGGACATCCGCGGCGAGGCCGGCTCACCGGACATGATGCCGGACGTAGCGGTGAACGCGCCGGCGCGTGGTGGAGTCACCGGGTAGCTGTTCCCATCTCTACGCTAGGTGATGCCACCAATCCGGTGCGGCGGGCAACGTGAGTGGCACAACTTCGGCAAAAACTCGGGAACGTTGGCGAAGCTGGGCCCATGGACGGCATCCTGGCAGTTGGAGAGTGGGGACCATTGATCGGAAGGACGCATCATCATGATCCGCTCGAGTCGTTGGCCGAGCCGTTGATGCCGACGTCAAGGACCGATGACCACGTGGACACCGATGACCACACCGCTGTCGACCCCGTTGCCGATGTCCATGCAGACGATGTCCATGCGGACACCGTGCGCCCCGCGGATACGGTGAGCCCGGTGAGCGGCGCTGCCACGGCGACCGAACTCCTGCTGAGCTACGCTGCAGGTCACCCCGCCCGGCGGCGGGAGGCCGGGCTACCTGCCCTGCCCGGCGCGCGGCCGCGCCTGGGCGTCGCGGTGGTTGCGTGTATGGACGTGCGGATCCAGGTGGAGGCCTTGCTCGGTCTTGTCGAAGGTGACGCCCACATCCTGCGCAACGCCGGTGGTGTCATCACCCCGGATGTGGTCCGCTCRCTCGCCGTGAGCCAGCACGTGCTGGGAACGACGGAGATCATTCTTTTGCATCACACCGGGTGTGGTCTCGAAAGGATCACCGACGACGGGTTCCGGGACCAGTTGGAGTGCAAGACGGGCGTTCGTCCCGAATGGGCCGTGTATTCCTTTCCCGATGTCGAGGAGGACGTGCGCAAGTCCGTCAGGGTGCTGCGTTCGTCGCCGTTCCTGCAGTCCACCACCTCGGTACGCGGGTTCGTCTACCAGGTGGAGACCGGGGCACTGGTCGAGGTTCTGCCGTAGAGCGGTCCACGGCGGCGTGGGGATAGGCCGCATTGTCGGATCGTCGTCGGACCAAGCTTGCTCGGTCCGGTCGGTGGGTCACGCGAGTGGCCGTCCGAGCGCGTGGTAGATCCAGCCGGCATCCCGCCAGACCGCGGGATCCAGGACGTGCCGTCCGTCGATGACGATGGGTCTGCTGACGTGCGGCCGTAGGGCGGCCGGGTCGATCTCGCGGAACTCACTCCATTCCGTCAGGACCAGGACGATCTCCGCGCCTGCCACGGCCCGTATCACCGAGTCGGTGTAGTGCAGGTACGGATAGTGAATGCGGGCGTTCGGGATCGCCGCGGGGTCGTAGACGGACACGTGGCCGCCGGCGCGGTGCAGCGCGGTGGCCACGTCGAGGGCGGGCGAGTCGCGGATGTCATCGGAATTCGGTTTGAAGGCGGCACCGAGGACCGCCACCATCCGGCCCGTCGGCGAGCCCCCCAGCGCCTTGGTGGCCAGCGCCACCGTCCGCGTCCGGGCCCGCGTGTTGACGGCGTCGACCTCGGTGAGGAAGGCCAGCGCGGAGCCGACTCCCAGCTCGTCCGCACGGGCCTGGAAGGCACGGATGTCCTTGGGTAGGCAGCCGCCGCCGAAGCCGATGCCGGCCTGGAGGAACCGGGGCCCGATCCTGGGGTCGTGGGCCAGGGCGGCGGCGAGTTCGGTCACGTCCCCCCCGGTCATGTCGCAGATCTCGGCCATCGCGTTGATGAAGGAGATTTTCGTCGCGAGGAAGGCGTTCGCGGCGACCTTCACGATTTCGGCCGTGACGAAGTCGGTGACGATGACGGGTGTGCCTTCTTTGATCGTTCTGGCGTAGACCGTCCGCAGCCGTGCCTCGGCGGTGCCACCCGGGACGACCCCGAAGACCAGGCGGTCCGGCCGCAGGGTGTCGTCGACGGCGGACCCCTCCCGGAGGAACTCGGGATTCCACGCAAGTTCCGCGCCCGGGGCGCCGGCGGCAAGTCGTCCGGCCAGCCGGGCCGCGGTGCCCGTGGGAACCGTCGACTTGCCCACCACCAGCGTCCCGGGCCGCAGCCCGGCCGCGATCAGACCATTCGTCGCCGCCTCGACGTGGCGCAGGTCCGTCGCGCCGGAATCGGGCCGTTGCGGTGTTCCCACGCAGATGAAATGCACCTCGGCCCGGTCAACCGCCTCGGCGAGCGAACTCGAGAAGGTCAGCCGTCCCGCCTCCAGGTTCTTGCGGAGTAGCCCTTCCAGACCGGGCTCGAAGAAGGGCACCTCACCCGCGGCGAGCCGCTGCGTCCTGGTCGCGTCGATATCGACACCGATGACCTCGAAACCCAGTTCCGCCATGCACACGGCATGTRTCGCGCCCAGATAGCCGGTGCCGATGACGCTGAGGTGAAGAACCGGTGACGTGCTCACGTCTGAGTGACCTCCGCTGCACGTGGTAAAGACGGCCGCCGCGCTGCCCCAATTCTCGTTGGCCGTCGCGCCGTTCGATGGTCACGCCGTCTGTGAGCCGCCCGGATGTCGGGTATGGTCATTCCCCGGCCGCGGCCCGATACGGGGGTCGTACGGGTTTCACCCGAGGCGGGGGAGCGGCAGCGACCGGACCCCCGCGGGCAGTGGGCTGGGCGCGTGCCGCAGGACTGACCGGCCGACGGCGGTGATTTTCTCCGTCTCGATGCGCCGCGGGAGCGCGGCGCTGTCGAGATGCCGGCACAGCACGATCGACGAGCCTGCGACCAGGGGAGCAAGCAGCGAACCGACCAGGCCCTCGGTCGTGGCGAGCGGCGCGGTGAACAGCACCCGGTCCGCGGGTCCCAGGCCCCACGCCCCCGCGATCGCGGTACCCGCGCGCAGCAGCGCGGCCTGCCCAGGCGGCGCTGCCGGGGCGGCGAACCGATCGCCGTGCGGGGGCACCTCCGCGGCGTAGTCGAGAACCCCGGCGACGGGCCTGCGCATCCGACCACCCAGCGGGCGCAGTGACAGGGCCACGATCTCGTCCACCATCAGGCCGAATGCCTCGTCGAGCCGGTCCTCGGCCACGAACAGCGCGTCGAGGGGGGTCGCGACCGGGAGCTCCCCGCCGGCCTTCTCGGCGTCCCCGCCGTCCTGCTCGCCGGCTGCGTCCCGGACGAGGACCGCGTCCATCCCGGCCGACCAGGTGGCGAGCAGGATGACCGAACTGAGCCAGTGCGTCGGCAGGTGGACGCCGACCCGGTCACCGATGCCGAGGCCGAGCGTGTCGACCAGCATGTTCGCGGTCTTCGCCACCCAGTTGTCGAAGGTGGTCGCCGAGAATTCCACGCGTTCGCCGGTCGCGTCGTCGTAGAAGGTGACCAGCGGGCGGGCGGGATCGGTGGCCAGCCGGTGCGCGAGGACGGACGCGATGCCGCGAACCCCCGCCGCGGGTGCGGCGTCGGCGTCCGCGGCCGGGCCAAGCAGCGTCCGTGCGGCGACCAGCCGCGGCACGGAGGCGCTCATGGCGTGCACGAGGGGTCGGAGGGAACGGGACCGACCGGAGCGGCCGCGGTGCCTGTGGTGCCGCCGACGCCGGCCCCGCCGGCCGCCGGGGTCGGCGTCGCGGTGCCGCCGATCGTGGTCGCCCGGGTGTCACCACCGGCGGCGGTCGAGGTCGTCGAGATCCTCGTGCCGACGGTTGCCGCCGCGCCCGGCAGCCCACCGCTGGGCAGGCCGGAGCTGGGCAGGCCGGTGAAGGTGGATCCGAGGACGAGGACGAGGCCGGCCCCGGAGCGGCCGGCGTCCGCGACGATCCGGCTGCCGGGGATCGTCGCCGCCAGGGTGCGTGCCGCAGCCTCCTGGCCCGGGGGATGGCGTACCTCGGTCAGAGTCTGGCGGGTCGATGTCGCGGCGGTCATCGGCCCAGTGAAGCCGCGTGCCCGCAGTCCGTCGACCGTGCCGGTGGCGAGTCCGGCACGTCCCGAGGCGTTGCGGACGGCGGCGATCGAGACCTGGGCGGGGTCGAGAGTTCGCTGTGCGGGAGGCTTGGTGCCCGCGGGCAGCAGCGGAGCGAGGACCTGGTCGAGGCCGGCCTGATCGACGATGAGTACGGCCCCGTGCGGGGGAATCGAACCCAGGTCGTCAACCGCGCCATCGGAGCGCAGCGCGATGTGCGTAGGGACTGTCACGAAGTGAATTCTTCCCGGACCCAGCTCGCTGACCCGCTTCGCGAGCTTGAGCATCGCGGTCTGGTCGAGACCCTGGTCGATCCGCAGCGCGCTGCCGACCGCACCGATCAGTGAAGTGATCTTGGCTGGGTTGGTGAGCACTCCGCTGCTGGTCGCTGTCGCCAGCAGCTTGGAGAGGAACTGCTGCTGGCGCAGAATGCGAAGGCGTTCGTCCCCGAGCGCGTAACGGGTCCGGACGAAGGCCAGCGCCTGATCACCGTTGAGACGGTTCTCGCCGAGCCGTCCGCTCCATCCCGACATCGAGTCGTGCAGGTTGCGGGTGCTGCCGTTCGGTAGGGGCGTCACGCACACGCTCACGCCTCCCACCGCGTCGGTCATCGTCTTGAAACCGGCGAGATTGATCGAGATGGTATGGTCGATCTTCAGGCCGGTCAGGGACTCCAGCGTGGTGACGAGACCGGGGACGTCCGCCAGCCCGAGCACCTCGGTGAGCTTCGACCGGCCGTCGTGGGCGGTGGCCTTCTCCCGCGGCACCACCGGGACGAGCATGTCCCGGGGGAAGGACAGTAACGTGGCCGAGCCGTCCTTGCCGAAGTGGGCGATGATGGTGGTGTCGGACCGGACGCCGTCCACCACGCCGTACTCACCCCCGGTGCCCTCCCGGCTGTCGTCGCCGAGCAGCAGGACGTTCTCCTCGCCGTCCGCGCTCGCCGGGCGGGCACCCTCGATGTCCCAGTCGACGCGCGTGACGGCCTTGTCGAACTGTCGGTAGGCGGCCCACCCGATGGTGCTCAGACCGAGAACCAGCACGGACAGCAGAGCGACGGCTCCAACGGACAGCCGTCGCAGCGGGGAGCGGTGG
Organism: Frankia sp. CgMI4; assembly: GCF_001756285.1. Classification (NCBI taxonomy): domain Bacteria; kingdom Bacillati; phylum Actinomycetota; class Actinomycetes; order Frankiales; family Frankiaceae; genus Frankia; species Frankia sp. CgMI4. The sequence continues at coordinate 135,591 of NZ_MAQZ01000043.1, read as the reverse complement.
CGACGGGGCCCACGTGGGTCCAACGCGGACGGCAGGGCCGGCGGGCGCATGGTATCGGGGCTCACCTGAGTCGAAAGCCCTCCTCGTTCAGGCGGCCGGGGCGGGAGAACCCCCGCCGGAACGCATGCCGCGGCCGTCGTGGTCGTGATGTGGCAGCCGTGTCCGTCTAACTGGACGKTCCGGACGGCCAAGACGTTGCCATGACAAGCACGGATGTTCGCGGCGGGGTTGATCTCGTCTCCGGCCGTAGTGCGGACGGCGCGGAATGTGATCGGACGGTCGGGTGAACGATCAGTCAGCCGGCGGTGAGTCAGACGGCGAGCGGTTAGTACGTGCACCCCGAGGTGAGATCCGCGGCCGTTGACGGTGAGGCGGGAGGCGGGTCCGCCGTAGCGGACCCGCCGGTCGCCCCGGCGGCTGTGCCGGTACCACCGGTCGATCCGGCGCCCCCGGCCGCTGGACTCGGGTTCACCCCGTTGTAGGACGTGCCCAGGACGAGGGCGATGTGGCCGGCGGGGACGGAGGCGTCCGCGCGCAACCGGCTGCCGGGCACGTCGGCCTGCACGGCATGGGCGGCGGCCTGTTCGCTTGGGCGGTAGCGCACCTGCGTCGTCTCCACCACGCCGGCCTGCCACGTCTGCGGCGGGCCGACCCGGAAACCGGCCTGCCGCAGCGCCCCGGCGGCCTTGGCGGCGAGGCCCCCCACTCCGGCGCCGTTGTAGACGTCGATCAGCACCTGCGCCGGGTCGACCGTCGGAGTCGGTGCCGGGGTAACGGAGGACTCCCGCGTGTCACGGGCCCGCCCGCGCAGCGGAGCGAGGAACTTCTCCAGCGTCTCGGGGTCGTAAAGCTGCACGGAGYCGAACCTCGGCAGCTCCCCCACGGCGTTGCCGCCCTCGGCCGGCGTCGGGGTGTGTACGGGGATCGTCTCGAACCGGATCTGATCGGCGGACATCCCGCGCAGCCGTGTCGCGAGCGCGCGCATGTCGTTCATGCTGGTGCCGTCATCGACGGTGAGCGCCCTGGTCGCGGCCTGGAGCAGGTTCTCCAGCCTGACCGGGTTGGCGAGCACCCCGGTCGTGGTTGCCTGGGTGAAGACGGCGCCGATGAACTGCTGCTGACGGCGGATGCGATCAAAATCGTTGTCGGGTAGGCCGTGGCGTTGGCGGACGAAGGCGAGTGCCTGCTCTCCGTTGAGATAATTCTTGCCTACCGTGCCCCGCCACTGTGACCACGGATCGTACAGATTGGACTTTCCGCYGTTTGGTAGCGGTTTTACGCAGACGGTGACACCGCCGATGGCGTCGGTCATCTCCTTGAAACCGRCCAGATCGACCGAGACGTAGTGGTCGATCTTGATGTCGGTGAGATTCTCGATCGTTCTGATCAGGAGACTGGGACCGCCGAGGGTGATCGCCGAGTTCAGCTTGCCGAGGCCGTGCCCCGGAATGCGCACGAGGGTRTCCCTCGGAAAGGAGACCATCGTCGTGGTCCCGTCCACGTCGAGGTGGGCCAGCATCGTCGTGTCCGACCGTTCGTCGGTCACCGCTCCCTGGCTCTCGTACTCGCCGCCGGTGCCCGCCCTGCTGTCCGATCCGACCAGCAGGAAGTTCCGGGTGCCCTCCGCGGCCTCCGCCGGCCGGTCCCCGCCGAGCCCGAGGCGGATCCGGTTGATCTGGGCGTCAAAATACTCGTAGGCGGTCCAGCCGCCCACCGCGGCAAGGAGTACCACGGCGGCGAGCATCGCTGCGACTACCGTGAGCAGGCGGGACGTCAGAGACCGCTCCCGGCGAGTGTCGTGTTCGTCGTCGCGTGCCTGGTGGTCGTCGCGTGCCTGGTGGTCGTCGCGTGCCTGGTGGTCGTCGCGTGCCTGGTGGTCGTCCCGGGTCGGAGACGGGCCTCGATACGCACGGGCGGTCGGATTCAGACGATTTCGTCGCCGCGGGGGCGGGCCCTGGGACCYCGCGGACAGACGCGGCGGCGCGTCGGTCACCGTGTCCCCCTCCCAGGCGGCCCGAGATGTCTGCTGAGTCTGGAACGATCAGATGCGCGGTAAGGTTTCCCGCCGACTGGCCGCCCCGAACCCTKCGACTACCCAACGTACCCGTATTGGGCGGGGTGTGCCTGTCGCCGGCCCGGTGCGCCTGGAAATACCCGTTGCACATGTGGGTGTTCACGGTGACGGGCGGGYAAAGATGGATCGAGCCGTCATGTGATAGGAATCACATCGGCGGTTACTTTCTGTCAGCTCAAAGCGGCACGATAGGGTTTCGGATCATGAAGGCCCTCGTCCTTGCTGGTGGTTCGGGAACCCGTCTGCGGCCGATCACCCACACCTCGGCCAAACAGCTTGTTCCAGTGGCGAACAAGCCGGTGCTTTTCTACGGCCTGGAGGCCATCCGTGACGCCGGTATCACCGATGTCGGGATCATCGTGGGGGAGACGGCCGGCGAGATCCAGGCGGCGGTAGGTGACGGCTCGGYATTCGGGATCCAGGTCACCTACATCCGCCAGGACGCGCCGCTCGGACTGGYACATGCCGTGCTCATCGCCCGCGACTTCCTCGTCGATGAACCGTTCGTCATGTACCTCGGCGACAACCTGATTATCGGTGGGATCTCCAGCCTGGTCGAGGAATTCCGACGGACCACTCCGGACGCCMTGATCCTGCTGACCAGGGTCGACAACCCCTCCGCCTTCGGTGTCGCCGAGCTCGGTGCGGATCGGCAGATCATTCGACTGGTCGAGAAGCCGCTCGTTCCGCCGAGTGACCTGGCGCTCGTCGGCGTCTACATGTTCGGCACCCCCATCCACGACGCCGTGGGGGCGATCAAACCGTCGGCCCGCGGCGAGCTGGAGATCACCGAGGCGATCCAGTGGCTCGTCGACGGCGGATACGAGGTCGCCTCCCACCTGGTCGAGGGTTACTGGAAGGACACCGGCCGACTCGACGACATGCTCGAGACGAACCGCCATCTCCTCGAGTCGATCGAGCCGGCGATCCGTGGCAGCGTTGACGAGCACAGCACGATCGTTGGCCGTGTGGTGATCGAGGAGGSCGCCTCGCTGGTCCGGTCCACCGTGCGCGGGCCGGCCATCATCGGCCGGGACACCACCCTCGTCGATACCTATGTCGGCCCGTTCACCTCGATCTTTCACTCCTGCGTCATCGAACGGACCGAGATCGAGTACTCGATTGTGCTGGAGCGGGCGACGATCCGTGGGATCGGGCGGATCGAGGACTCGCTGATCGGCCGGGATGTCGAGGTCGTCCCCTCCGCGGCCCTGCCCAGGGCGCATCGGCTCATGCTGGGCGACCACTCCCGCGTCTCGGTGGCTACGACGGGGACCTGAGGCCTGCCCGGAGCGGATGTCCCTTGCGCATCCGTGACGGACTTCGTGGGGCGGGCGTCGGCCGGTGACCGCCCGATCCCGATCCCGATCCCGGACCCGATCCCGGACCCGTGATCGCGGCCTCCCGCGTGCCCCTGGCTCCGCCCGCCCGCACCGCGACGGCGAGGCAGAGAACGACGAGCACCGCCGACAGCGCGAAGACCGTGATCGTGACGCCGATCGGGAACGGCGCCCAGCGGCCGGCCCCCGCGACGATCTCGGGAACGCGGGCCGGGGTGAAGGACACCTGGCGCGGCAACCAGTAGTACGAACAGACCGCCAGCAGCCCCAGACCCTGCATCAGCAGCGCGCCGACCAGCGTGACGGCGGGTGCCAGTCGCTCCCGGCCGCGCAGCGCCGCGCGCAGGCCCAGAGCGAACACCACCCCCAGACCGACCAGCCCCAGGTAGAGATACCGGCCCTGGACGGCGATGCCGCGGGTGTACTGCTGGTACTCCGCCCAGCTGCGCTGCCCGACCATCAGATAGGCGAAGGCGACCGGGAGCAGCAGTACCGCCGGCCCGGCGGTACTCGCCAGCCGGTCCGGCCGCGCGGCGCGGCGGGGTMCGGCGGCCAGCGCGGCCGCGCACAGTCCGACAACCGCCCCGGTCGCCACGACGATGGCGACCGGGGAGAGCTGGGGCGGCTCGAACAGGCCAAGCCCGCCCCAGAAGCGGCTGATCATAGTCCGGAAGAAGTACCAGAACCAGGTGAGGAAGGAGTCCGGAAGCAGCAGTGGTTCCCGCCGCGGCGGGTTCGTCGCCCACCCGTTCGGCTGGACGGAGTCGTACAGGACGTAGTTCCTGATCCACCACCAACCTCCCAGGGCGAGCCCGAGGCCGACCGCCAGCGTGGCCGGCGTCCATGGCAGGGAGCCGATCGCGCGACGCGACGCGAAAAGCCGGCCGGCCGGATACGCGGACCGTTCCGGTGCCTGCCGCCCCGCACGCCGCAGGCGCCACCAGCCGACCAGATAGGCGGCGACGATCATGGCCGGCAGGGCCAGCGCGAACGCCTTGGTCAGCAGGGCGATTCCCAACCAGATCCCGGCCCGGGCGGCGGTGCGGCGACGCATGTCGCCGCGCAGCACACCCACGAGAGTGACGGTCAGCCCGCCGGTGGCGAGCATCAGGAGGCCGTCATTGTTGAAGGTGGCACCGACCCTGGTGAACCCGGGCACGGCGAGTGGCAGGGTCGCCGCGGCGAGGGCCGATGGTTGATCCAGTCCGAAGCGGCGTGCCGCCAGCCATGCCAGCAGGGGCAGCGGCGCGACCACCAGGATGTTCAACAGACGCAGGACGAAGACCTGCTGGTCATAGGCCCAGTGCTTGGAGCCCGGCAGGGCGTCGAGCAGCCTGGCGCCGACCACGTAGATCAACGGTGGATGCTGCACCATCTGGTTGGAGAGACGGCCGTCGCCGACGGGGGCAACCCCGCCGAGGGCGTCGAACGACTGGCGCTGGCCGCGTGGCGTCGGATCGATCTCGGCGAAGGACGGGGAGCCCCGCCGTTTCCCACMGGCCTGGAACATGTCCTGGAAGCGGCCGCGGTCGAAGTCGTCAGAGGTCGCGGCTACACCCGTCGAGATGATCTTTTTGCCTGGTGCGGGCCAGCCGACTCCGTGCTGCAGGCCGTAGACCATGTCCACGTGCTGAGCCTCGTCGTATCCCGTCCAGGTCGGATACACGAACGCGTAGCTGAGCAGCAGGCCGAGGTGAACCGCCGTGATGAGGAGCAATAACACCGGCACGCGCCGCGGACCGGGCATCGACACCGCCTCGGCGGCTGGCCTCGTCCCTGCCGGCCTCGTCCCTGCCGGCCTCGTCCCTGCCGGCCTCGTCCCTGCCGGCCTGGTCTCCGCCGCGGGATCGGGCGTGGAACCGGTGGTGTAGATGCAGTCGATGATCGACGGCTCTGGGGCATCCATGGTTGACGCCAGCGTAGACGACCGATGTGAGAGGTTGGACGAGCTCGGCGTGGGGTAACCGTTGCCTGTCTGYCGCACTCTTCTCGACACGGGCTGATCCTGGGCGGATCCTGAACCGGGCGGGTCACGGTGTCTGCGACACTCGGAAGGTGCGTTTTCTCGTGACCGGTGCCGCCGGTCAGCTCGGGGCCGACCTCTGCCGGCTGCTCGAGGCCCGAGCCGCGGAACCGGGCTCCCCGGTGTCCGGCTGGGCCGGTCTGACTCGGGCGGAATTCGACATCACTGATCCGGCCCGGGTGCGCGCCGTCCTGCGCGACCAGGCGCGTCCTGCGAAGATCCAGGGTGGGCTGGTCGTCTTCAACACGGCGGCCTGGACAAACGTCGACGCGGCGGAGTCGGACGAGGCCGGCGCCTATGCGGTCAACGCCACGGGGCCGGCGCACCTCGCCGCGGCCTGCGCCGAGGTCGGCGCGACCCTGATCCATATTTCGACTGACTACGTCTTCGACGGGCGGGCCGCCAAGCCCTACGAGGTCAAYGATCCTACCGGTCCCGTCTCGGCGTACGGCCGGACGAAACTGGCCGGGGAGGAGGCTGTCCGAGCCCTGCTGCCCGATGCCTCGTATGTGGTGCGCACCGCATGGGTCTATGGCCGGACCGGCAGCAACTTCGTGAAGACGATCTCACGCCTGGCCCGTGAGCGGGACACGCTGTCCGTTGTGGACGATCAGGTGGGCTCGCCGACCTGGTCGGCCGATCTCGCGTCGGGGCTGCTCGAACTCGCTTCCTCGACGGCACCGACCGGCGTCTACCACTGCACGAACGCCGGCGAGACCACGTGGTTCGGCTTCGCCCGCGAGATTGTCGCCGCTCTGGGCCAGGACCCGGCCAAGGTGACGCCGACGACGACGGAGGCATTTCCCCGTCCGGCCCGGCGCCCGGCCTACGCGGTGCTCTCCGGGCGGTCATGGGTGGACGCGGGACTCACTCCTCCGCGGGCCTGGGACGCCGCGCTGTCCGCGGCCTTCGCCGCGGCGGGCGACGCGCTGCGCGGCTGATCGTTCTGCCGGGTACCGATCTTTCTGTCGATCGTTGCGCGACCGGCCAGCGTCGACCCACCGCACCCCGGCCGTGGGCGGGGGCGCGCCTGACTCTCGCCTGATGTCCGGTCCCCGCCCGGCCCCGTCTTCCCGATCTACCTGGCCCGATCTACCTGGSCCTTCGGCGACGGTTCCCGGTGGGCGCCGATCGTGTTGACTGTCACAGTAGAATTTTGCACGATGAGAATAAGTGCGCGTGCTGCAAAGTTATCGAGAAAGAGGATATCGAGGGAGCGGATCGAGATCGGGGAAGCGGTGACGGGGAAGGATCCGACGGCGGCACCTGCGGCGACCGTCCCGGGTCGGGCTGGCGAGCCCGGGAGGTCGTCCGGGCCGGGGCTGCGGGAGCGCAAGAAGCGGCAGACCCGCCGGGCCCTGCGGGCCGCGGCCATCCGGCTTGTCGCGGAGCGTGGTCTGGAGAACGTTTCGGTCGACGAGATCGCCGCCGCGGCCGAGGTTTCCACCCGGACGTTCTTCAACTACTTCCCGACGAAGGACGACGCGATCGCCGGCATCGATCCCGAGGACATCACCGAGATCAGCACGGCGCTGGCGGAGCGTCCTCCCGAGGAGGAGCCGCTGGCGGCGTTGCGGGCGGTCATGCTGGACCGGGCCGCCTTCGTCGCACCCGATCAGGTCGAGCTGTGGCGCGTCCGGCTTGCGATCATCCGTGCCCATCCTCATCTGACCATGGCCTACGCGGCCAGTTGGAGTTCCTACGAACGTGCTCTCGCCGAGGCGATCGGCCGGCGTTGCGGGCTCGATCCCGATCGTGACCCCTACCCCGTCGTGCTGGTCGCGACGACGTTGGCCGTCGTGCGGACCCTGACCGTGCGGTGGCAGGAGTCCCCGGATGACGCTTCGTTGCCCGACACTCTCGGCCGCRCCTTCGACATCCTGGCCCGCGGCCTGGCTCCGCCCGGCCCCTCCGGCCCCTCCGGCCCCTCCGGCACCTTGGGCACCTTGGGCGGGTCCGGCGCCCCACCCGAGTCCGGCGGGTCGGACGGATTCGACGTGGTGGGCACCCCGAACGCGCCGATCATGTCGTCCCACCGGGAGCACCGGGAGCACCGGGAGCACCGGGAGYACCGGGAGCACCGGGAGCACCGGGAACGAGAACAACGAGGACAGCGACCCGAATGAGATCGACCGAGCACGTCGACGTCAGCGACGACCATGAAGGGAGCCGGTCATGACGCAGGCTCGATCAGCGGAGTCCGCCGAGCCCGTGGACTCCGTGGACTCCGTGGACTCCGTCGAGTCCGCCAGAACCGGCGCCGGCACGTCTCCGGCGCCCCGCGGCGGCGCCGTGATCCCCTCGCCGGTCTCCGACCAGCGCCGGCTCTGGCTGATCATGGGAGCGCTGCTCCTCGGAATCCTGCTGGCCTCGCTGGATCAGACGATCGTGTCGACGGCACTGCCGACGATCGTCGGGGATCTCGGCGGCGCCACCCATCTCTCCTGGGTGGTGACTGCCTACCTGCTGGCCTCCACGGTGTCCACACCGGTCTGGGGCAAGCTCGGTGATCTGTACGGCCGCAAGATCCTGTTCCAGGTGGCGATCGTCATCTTCCTGGTGGGCTCGATGATCGCCGGTGCCAGTACGTCGATGGGGCAGCTGATCGCCTTCCGTGCCATCCAAGGGCTCGGCGGCGGCGGGTTGATCATCAGTRCGATGACGATCATCAGTGATCTCGTTCCGCCGCGCGATCGAGGCCGTTACCAGGGGCTGTTCGGCGCGACGTTCGGTGTGTCGTCGGTGGTCGGTCCGCTGCTCGGCGGCCTGTTCGTCGACCATCTCTCCTGGCGCTGGGTCTTCTACGTGAACCTGCCGGTGGGCGCGGTCGCCCTGGTGGTGACGGCGTTGGCGCTCCCGGCGACGAGGAACCGCATCAGGCACGTCATCGACTACCTCGGCACCGTGCTCCTGGCCATGGCAACGACCAGCCTCGTGTTGCTGACCAGCCTGGGCGGCACCACCTACGCCTGGGGATCACCGGAGATCATCGGGATGGGCGTCGCGGGAGTCGTGCTCCTCGTCGGGTTCGTGTTCGTCGAACGAGTGGCGGTCGAACCCGTGCTGCCGCTGACGCTGTTCCGGGTCCGGGTGTTCTCGGTGGCCGGCGCGGTCGGCTTCGTCGTCGGCTTCGCGATGTTCGGCGCGATCGTCTTCCTGCCGCTGTTCCTCCAGGTGGTGAAGGGAGTCGACCCGACGGACTCCGGCCTGCAGATGCTGCCGGTGATGGGTGGGCTGCTGCTCAGCTCGATCATCTCCGGCCGGCTCATCAGCCGGTGGGGCCGTTACAAGATCTTCCCGGTCGTCGGTACCGCGATGATGTCGATCGGCCTGTTCCTGCTGTCGTTCATCAGTCCCGACATCTCCACGCTGCAGCTCACGTTGTCCATGTTCGTCCTCGGGGTCGGGATCGGCGCGGTCCTGCAGGTCCTGGTCATGGCCGTGCAGAATGCCGTCGACTACCGGCAGATGGGCGTGGCCACCTCGGGTGCGACCTTCTTCCGGTCCATCGGCGGGTCGTTCGGTACCGCCGTGTTCGGCGCGATCTTCGCGAACCAGCTCAGGGGTAACCTCGCCGAGCGGTTTGCGGGCATCCCGTTGCCATCCGGTCTGTCCGCCTCCGGTTCCAACCTCAGCCCCCAGGTGCTCCACAGGCTGCCCCCGACGATCCGGGACGGATTCGTCCAGGCGTTCTCGGACGCGATGCAGACCGTCTTCCTGGTGGCGGTGCCGATCGGTCTGTGCGCCTTCGCGCTGGCCTGGTTGCTGCCCGAGATCCGCCTGGGAAACACCGTCGGCGGCCCGCGGCCCGCGGCGCCGGGCTCGGCGAAGGCGGATGAGACCGCGGAGGTCCTCAAGTAGCCGCGATTTCGACCGCGCGTCGGCGTCTGCGCGGGACGCCCCGTCGGCACGCGGTCTTTCTGCTGCTGGTCGCCGCCGGGATCGCCGCTCGGGTCCTGGTGATCGTCACCTACCCGCCCGCGCTGATGTACCTCGGGGATTCGGCGGCCTACCTCGACCAGGCGTGGCGGGACATTTGGCCGGGCGACTGGCGGCCGTCGGGCTACCCGATGTTCCTGCGGATCCTCGACGGCCAGGCCCACCTGACGCGGGTCGTCGTCGTCCAGCACCTGCTCACGCTGGGCGCGGCGGTGGCGCTCTATGCGGTGGCGCTGCGGGTCGTCCGCCGGCCGTGGCTCGCCGCCCTCGCCGCCACCCCCGCGCTGCTCTCCCCGTGGGTGCTGGACCTCGGCCAGTTCGTCCTCGCCGACAGCCTGTTCGGGGTGCTCGTCTCGGTCGGCGTGGCGTTGCTCGCGTTACCGGGACGCCCTCGGCCCGTTGCCTGCGCCGCCGCCGGCCTGCTGCTCGGCGCAGGCCTGTGCGTGCGGACAGTGGGCTACGGCCCGCTGGCGGTCGGCCTGGTCGTCCTGCTCGGCACCGTGGTGGCCGACCGGCGGCGCGCGACTTCCCGGGCCGGGTCGGTTGCCGCTCCTCGGGCGGCCCGACCCGTCCTCGCCTTCGTGCTGGCCGCCGCCGCGCCGATCCTGGCCTACTCCGGGTGGAGCGCCTCGGCGGGAGGGGGCTTCGCCGTCTCCGCGCACTCCGGGTTCTTCCTGTACGGGCGGGTGGCGCCGTTCGCGGATTGTTCCGCGCTGTCACGAGCGGACCTGCGCACCCTGTGCGACCCACGGCCGGTCGACGAGCGTGGTTCGCCGGTTCGCTACCTGTGGCCGGCCGGCTCCCCTCTGCGTCAGGGGCACCGGCACATCCCAMCGGGGCGGGAGGACCTCGCGGCCGAGTTCGCGGACGAGGTCGTGCGTCACCAGCCGTGGATGCTGGTGACGACGTCGGCCCGGTACCTCGTCGGCTATCTCTCCCCGGTCCGGCATGAGACGACGAAGACCTCGCGGGCGGACACCTGGGAACTGCCGTCCGGCGTGACCAACGTGCTGACCCCGGACGATCCGCATGCCGACGACGGCTATTTCGTCGCGACCGAGGTGCACAACCCCACGGCGGGCTGGCTGGCCGGCTACTCTCGCCTGGCCTACGCTCCGATGCCGCTTGTCGGCCTGGGTCTGCTGGCGGGTCTCGCGGCAGTACTGCTCGAGGCCGTTCGCCGGGTACGCAGGAGTGGGGTGACGGCGGCGTGGCCGGGGCTCGGGCGGCTGTTCTGGCTGGCCGCCGGGGCCGGCCTGTCGACCCTCGTGCTGTCCGCGCTGACCTCCGGATTCGACTACCGCTACCTCGCCGCGGTCATCGGGCCGATCGGATCGGCCGCGGTCCTGGGCGCGGCCGGCTTAGTTGCCGCGCTCCAAAGCCGGACCGCCGGACAGCGCCGAYCGCCGGATAACAGCCCGCCGGACAGCTGACGCCAAGCGGACGATACCGTCGTATCCGCCAAACGATCGTCGCTGATGTTCGATGGGCTGACCGGCGTTGCGGCGTGGTAGTCGGGGCGACACTACCCGGCCGAGGCGGAGAGGGTTGCCGACGTGCCTGGCGGGGATGCGTGGCAGGCGGTCGAGACCTCCATGCGGGTGCCTGGGACCGGTGCGGCGCCGGAGGCTTGGCGGGTGGCGGATCCGGGGCGGCGCTGGCTTGTGATCGGGGTGGTCGCGGCCGGCATGGTTTTCTCCGCGCTCGGCGTGCTCGTCGCCGCGGTCGTGCCTCCCTTCACCTCGGCCGACGAGGCACAGCACACCGCCTACGCGTTCGACGTCGCCGACGGCTCGTTGCCCGTGCTCGACTCGCCCGTGCACTCCCGCATCCCGAGCATGCCGGGACTGCCCGCCGACTGCGTGGTGCCRCCGCCGCAGGCGCGGGCCGCGGTGGCCTCCCACGTCGATCGGCTCTGTGGGGTGCGCCTCGGCCGACCACTGGCGAACGTCGACCTCACCTACACCGCGAACCATCCACCACTGTTCTACGCGGTCGAGGCCGTCCCGCTCCGGACGGGCGTCGCGCTGGATCATCCGCTGGCCGGTTTCCGGGCCGCCCGCCTTCTCAACGTGGCGTTTGGGATTACCGCGGTGATCGCGACTGCGGCGCTGGTCCGCGGTGTGCTGCCGGGGCGGCCCGGTGTCGCGGTCGGCGCGGCGGCGATTGTCGGCGTGGTCGGCATGTTCGTCCTCATCTCCGGCCAGGTCTACAACGACACCCTGGCGGTGGCGACCATCACCGGCCTGCTCGCGGTGACCGTTGCGATCATCCGCCGGGGACCGGGGCCGCGGACCTTGGCGGCACTGGCGGTGCTCGGCCCGGCGGCGGCGGCGAGCCGGGCCAGCGGCGCGCTGGCCGTCGCGGTGGTCGTCCCGGCTCTCGCTGTCGCCGTCTCGATGTGGACGTCCGGTGGCGCGCTGCGGCGAGCCGGGCGTGGCCTGACGGCCGCGGTCGTGCTCGTCGCGCTGACCTTCGCCGCGACCGGCTGGTTCTACCTGCGTAACGTGCGCCGGTACGGCGATCCCACCGCCTCGGGCCGGGTCGCCGAGATGTTCCCGATCCGCGATGGGCGGACGTCGGCCTGGCAGGTGTCACGCGACAGCGACTTCTGGTGGCACATCTACCGCGGGTTCTTCGGACGTTCCGTCCTGCTGACCGGTCACGCCCGGACGATCGCCGTCGGGGTCGCGGTCGTGACCGGTGCGGGTCTGGTCGCGGCGGGGATTCGGGTCCTGGGCGCCCGGCTGCGGACCGTTGCGCGGCCGGGCACTCGGATCGCGGATACCACCGATACCCGGCCGGCGGACGACGGGGCGGACGACGGGCATCCCGAGGCGGATCCACCGGGAGGTCGGCTGGCCGGCAGCGTCGTCATCGGCCTTCTGCTCACCCTGCACTGCCTGCTCGTCGTCGCCACCCTGGTGGGCTACGTCGCCGTCGGAGGCGCGCCGTTCACCCGGTACCTGCTGCCGATACTGCCGATCCTCGCCCTTGTCGTCGCGGCCTGCTGCGGATCGCTGCCGCTGGGCCGTCGCGGCCTGCCGACGGTCGCGGTCGTCGCCGCGCTGGCGGCGCTCACCGTGGTCATGCTCATCCGTGACCTGGCATTCAAGCGGCCCGCGCTCGCCCCGCTGGCGAACCTGGACCGGCTGCGGACCGCCTGGGACCAGACGGCCCCGGGCCCGCCCGACCTCGGGCTGTCGTGCCTGGCGGGATGGGCCGTTCTCGGCGGTGTCCTGCTCGTCGTCGCGTTATGGAAGCTCGCTGACCCGGCGGTAGACGGCCGCGGTGAGCTGCGCGGTGCGCCGCCAGGTGAACGTGCGGGCGTGCGCCCGGCCGGCGTCGGTGTCGCCGGGGGAGTCGAGCAGCTCCAGGATCGCTTCGGCGAGGTCGTCGGCGAACGAGTCGCGGTCGGTCTGCCGAACGAGCCGCACCGGACTGGTGGAGCGGGTGATGGTCAGCCCGGGGGCCTGGCCAGGGGTCTGCTCAGGGGACCGGCAGGCGGGGGCGGCGACGTCGACGAGAGCGGCGGTGACCTCCCGCACGGTCGGGATGTCGGCGGCGACCACCGGAGTCCCGGCGGCGAGCGCCTCCAGGGGGGGTAGCCCGAAGCCCTCGTACCGGGACGGGAAGCACAGCACGCTCGCTCCGGCGACGGTCATCCGCAGTGCCTCGCTGTCGAGATAACCGGCGACGACGACGGCGTCGGACGGCAGGTTCGCCAGGTCCAGTGCCGGTCCCCACCCCGGAGGCCCGACGAGCACCAACGGCGGAGCGTCGATTTTCGCCGCGTGCAGCCGGCGGACCGCCTCCAGCAGCGCCGGGAGGTTCTTGCGGGGCTCCACCGAACCGACGAACAGCAGGTACCGCTCGGGCAGGCCACGGGCCCTGCGCCAGGCGAGGCTCGGCTTCGCCGTGGTGAACCAGGCGTCGTCGACGCCGAGCGGCGTCGGGGTCACCAGCGCGGGGTCGAGCCGGTAGGCCGTCACCACCTCGTCGGCCACCGCGCGGCTGGGCGTCAGCACGGCGGACGCCCGGCGCAGGCCGCGGGGGACCAGATCGCTGTAGCGGGCGGACGCCGCCGTCACCGTGTCCGGGGTACGCAGGTAGGACAGGTCATGGATGGTCAGCACACCGCGGGCCCGGCGCAGCGGTGGAAGGACGAAGTTCGTCGCGTGCACGACGTCGGCGGGGCCGGTGAGCCACTCGACGGGCGGGTACTCCGAGCGGGCCCAGGCATCCTGCAACAGCCGGGCCGGTGCCCGCCGGGCCGCCGTTCGCACCCCGGCCGGCAGCGCGCCCGGCAGCTCGTCCAGCCCGCGCCAGGTGAACGCCGTCGCCGCGAGTTCCCACCCGGCCCCGGCTTCCCGCCCGGGCTCGGTGGCGAGCCGGGCGAGCCCGGTCAGCAGATGCTCGGTGTAGCGGCCGACCCCGGTGCGTTGCCCGAGCAACGGCGTGCCGTCCAGCACGACCCTCATGCCGGAATCATCCCCTCCTTTCCGGGAGTGCCACGCCCCGCCGGTTCACCGCTCGTACAACCCGTGYCGGATGGCGATCTCCCGCCATTGCCGCGCGAACGCCGCATCGGAGAAGGTCTGGGCGCGTTCGATCGCCGCGGCGGCGAGYCGACCGCGTAGACCGTCCTCGGCGGCGAGCCGGCGAGTGAAGGAGGCAACCTGCTCCGGGCCGGTCCATCGGTAGCCGTCGATTCCGTGCCGGACGATCTCTCGCTGGCCGGCCCGGTCGATGACGACGGGAACGCAGCCCCCGGCCATCGCCTCGACGGTGGTCATCCCGAAGTGCTCCGCCGTCCAGGGACGCCGGTCATCGTCCTCGCCGTACCCGGTGGCCGACCAGAACACCGAGCTGGTCGAGAGCAGCCGTTCGACCTCGGCGCGCGGGGCATTGGGATGGATCTCCACCGGCAGCCCCGCGCCGGCCGCCCGGACCTGTTCCAGGTAGGGCAGTTGAGAGTCCTCACAGCCGCCGACGACGTGCATCGTCCAGTCGGGCAGGTTGCCCGCACGGTACAGGTCGCCGAACCACTGCACCATCTCCAGCTGTCGCTTGGCGTGGCCGAGGCCGGGGGCGAAGAACCGGCCGACGGTGACGACGGCCTTCTCCCGCCGCGGCGCCGGATGCAACCGTTCCACCTGGATGGGGGGGAACAGCAGGTCGGCGTCGCGCTTCCACAACCGGCGGATCCAGCCGCGGGTGAACCGCGAGTTGGCCATGACCACGTCGTAGCCGTCGAGGTAGCCGAGGTCGGCCGGGTCCCGCAGCAGCCAGGGGAAACGCAGCGGGAGCCGGGCGATCGGCCCCTCGCCACCATCGGTGACCCGGGGGCGGCTCACCGCCACGCCGAGTTCGCGCACGTCCGCCGCGCCTGGCGAGAACGCGTCACTGACCAGGGTGAGCYCGGTACCGTTCGCCGACGGCGGCAGCGATACCTCGAACGGGGTGAAGTCGGTGCCGATCCGCAGCTTGGCCAGCACGCCGCCGTCGGCGTCGAGGAGGCGCAACGCCGTACCGACGGGCGCGCCGGGCCGGCCGATATCGGCGCGCAGGGTGCGCCGCTTGCCCGGGCTGACGGCGAGGATGCCCGCCCCGTTCGTCCAGGTCCACTGCCGGCGGCGGCCGCCCTCCGGCGGGTACCAGCCCTGGCCGAAGCTCACCGCTGGGCGAACCCCGCGCAGCAGCGGCCCGGCCGTGCGGACCGCGGCCTTGCGCCAGGCCGCCATGTCGTGGTCGAACGGCGTCGGGAAGAAGCACAGGTACGCCGAGTGGCGGGCCTTCGGCATGATCCGGCTMATGTACGAACCGTTTACGAACAGGTCGTAGCGTCTGGAGAGGACGGCGATGGCCTCCTCGCCCCGGTCCGGCAACCGCACGTACCGGCAGTCGGCGAGATCCAGCCCGAGATGCTCGCCGAGCGCCGCGAGGTCGACCTCGGAGTGCCCGAGGAGATCGACCACGGCGCCCTCGGCGGCCAGTACCTGGGCGATCATGCCGTTGTGGCGTTCCCCGCCGCCCATGGAGTGCCAGAACCGGTTGTAGRCCGCCGCCCGCACCCCGTCGGCCGGTTGGTCGTTCTCGGCCGGTTGGCCGGCTCTCGCGGGATCGTTCATCGGGACACCAGCCAGCTCTGCAGGCTCGCCCGCCGTTGCGCGGCGCTGCGCCCGATCTCGCGCCGGGCCCGCAGCATGTCGGGCAGCAGCCGCAGGTAGGAGCCATACACCCGCAGCCGCAGCAGGGTCGGTCGGATCGCGGGCTGGCTGCGCGCGCGCCAGGCCTGGCGCAGCGTGCGCACCGCGATCGAGACGGTGGTCAGCGGGTAGCGGATCACGGCGGCCAGCGCCATCGGCGCGGTCGCGTCCTTGGTGAGCATCAGCAGCCGGTTGCGGTCGGTGTGGAAGACGAACAGCGGTGACCATTCGACGCTCGACGCCGAGTGGATGTGACGCAGCACCGCCCCCGGGACGTAGCGGATGCCGTACCCGCGGGCCCGGATCCGCCAGGACAGGTCGGTGTCCTCGTAGTAGAGGAAGAACGCGTCGTCGAACCAGCCGAGCTCGTGGCCGAGCGACGAACGGATCGCCATCCCGTTCCCGCAGGCGGTGAACACGTCCTCCGGCTGGTCGAACTGGCCGACGTCGACCTGCTGGTAACCACGGTCGGCACCGTAACCGTCGGTCAGGACGATGCCGCCGACGTTGTTGATGACGTCCACCCGCGGCGCCTCACCGCCGACGGTCAGCGACACCGTCGTCGACTCGGGGCCCACCGCGAGGTCCGCTCGCCCTCCGGCCGACGTGCCGGTCGGGCCGTCCCAGCTCAGGGTGACCTGTTTGCGCGATTCCGCCGCCCAGGTGAACCCGAGGGTGACCGGGCCGCCGTCGGGGATCGGCACGCACAGTTCGCCGTCCCCTCGGGTCCAGAAGTACGGCGAGCCGCTCGGTCCCTCGGCACCATAGGTGAGGTTCTCCCAGAGCACCTCGCGCAACGCCTCGCGCCCGTCCACCGTCACCGAGGACACCCGCACCCCCAGCTCGCGGGAGTCGTGCGGACCCGGGACGAAGGTAGGCGTGTGCAGCCTGATCCGCAGGAACCGGGGGAGGAAGACGACCTTGCCGGTGGTGGCGCCGAGATGCCGGCCGCCGGGCTCGTCGAACGGCGCCAGCAGCGCCGCGAGCCAGGTGGGCTCGGGGATCGCGTCGTTGTTCACCAGGACCGCGAACGGCGTCGTGACCTGGCGCAGCRCCAGGTTGTTGCCGCCGGCGAAACCGAGGTTGCATTCCGCGGGCACCACGCGTACCCAGGGGTAGCGCTCGGCGAGCAGCTCCCGCGAGCCGTCGGACGAGGCGTTGTCGACCACCCAGGTCTGGTAGGCGAAATCCGCCTCCTGCTTGGCGATGCCGTCCAGGCAGGCCGGGAGGAGATGCGCGCCGTTCCAGTTGACGATCACGATGGTCGCCAGCGGCTCGACGGTCTTCGACTCGACGGCCGATCCCGCCTCCGGCCGGGTCGGGCGTTCCTCGCTCATCCGCGCAACCTCGCATCGTAGTCGACCTTGAGCAGTCCGTCCGCCTGCGCACCACCGACGCCGAACAGCTCCTCGAACCGGCGGGTGGTGACCGGGACGCCGGTGGCGGCGTCCGAGACGTGCACCTTCACCGCGAAGGCGCCGAGCAGCTCGGGCAGGCGTGGTACCGAGAAGTCGACGATGTGGCGGCCTGGCCCGATGGCGAGCCCGCCGAGTGGCGTCTCCATCATCCAGATCGGCACCTCGTTCTGGCCGACGATGTAGGTGTGCAGGTACACGTGCTCGGGGGCACCCTCGGTGACGTCGAACTCGACGCTGACGGTGAGGGACTCGCCGGGGCCGTACTGCACGGTGGGCGGCCCGCCCGGCTCGTGGCTGAAGGTGACCGACTCCGGCCTGACCGTGGCGTACTGGTAGGAGACCGGTTCCCCCGCGGGCAGGCTGCCCAGCTTCTGCCGCAGCAGTTTGGTACCCACGGCCGGCGGGCCGTCGAAGAACAGCGACCCGGACTCCAAGACCAGGATGCGATCGCACATGTTCTCGATGAGGTCGAGGGAGTGCGTCACGAACAGGATCGTGCGGCCCTGGGCCCGGAATTCGGCGATCTTGGCCAGGCACTTGCGCTGGAACGCCTCGTCCCCGACGGCCAGGACCTCGTCGACGAGYAGCACGTCCGGGTCGACGTGCACGGCGACGGCGAAGCCGAGGCGGACGTACTGGCCCGACGAGTAGTGCTTGACGTCATCGTCGATCTTGTGGCGCAGCTCGGAGAAGTCGACGATGGAGTCGAAGAGCTGATCGATCTCCCGTTTGGACAGTCCGAGCAGGGACGCGTTGAGGTAGACGTTGTCCCGGCCGGAGAGCTCGCCGTTGAACCCGGCACCGAGTTCGAGCAGCGAGGCGATCCGACCGTGTACCGAGACCCGTCCGTCTGTCGGRCGCAGGATCCCGGCGAGCACCTTGAGCAGCGTCGACTTGCCCGAGCCGTTCGCACCGGCGAGACCGACCGTCTGGCCTCGTCCGATCGTCACGTCGATGTCGCGCAGTGCCCAGAAGTCGTCCCCGGCGGGGCCGCCCCGACGGACGAACCGTTCCTTCAGACTGGTCGCCCGGTTGTGGTACGAGACGAATTTCTTGCTCACTCCGGCGGCCTCGATCACCACGGGCGCCTCGCGYGCCGGGTCGGGTGACGCGGCGGCCTCCCTGCCCTCGGGCGGGGCGGYGGGGCTCGGCGGGTACGCGGACGAGTATCGGGCCACTACTGCTACTCCTTGCTGGCCGCCTGCGGACGTCCCATCATGATCGCACCGCGGTCGGCGTGCTGGCTCCCGGGGCCTTCGGCGGGCGACGAGGACAGGGCCGGTCCGCCACGGGCCGACTACAGATCCTCGGCGAAGTCCGCCTGCAGGGCGCGGAACACGTGCAGCCCCAGCCACAGCAGGGCGAGGGAGATCACCCCGGCGACGGCGAGATGTTCCAGGTAGAACGTGTAACCGGGGTTCGCCAGGATGGGGGCGGRGCCCGTCGAGTTACCCGGGGGTGGATCGTAGATCGCCCGCTGGAACGTGATGACCACGACGGCCATCGGGTTGAGCAGATACACCCAGGTCAGGTCGRCCAACCTGTTCTGGATGAGGCCGAAGGCGTACACCATGGGATTCAGCCAGAACCAGGCKAGCAGCGCCACGTCGAGCAGATGGGCGGTGTCGCGGTAACGCACGTTGAGCGCGCTGACCAGCAGGGACAGTGCCACGGTGAAGGTGAGGGCGACGGCTCCGGCCGGGACGAGCAGCAGCAGCTCGGGGCCGARCAGGCTGTAGCCGAGCGCGAGGATCACCACGAACAGGACCAGCAGTTGCAGCAGGAAGTGCACCGCGGCGAAGCCGACCGCCGACAGGGGGAGCACGGCGAGGGGAAAGCGGACCTTCTTGACGAGGTTCGCGYTCGCCACGACGCTGCCGCAGGACGCGGACACGCTGCCCGAGAAGGCGTTCCAGACGAGCAGCCCGGACATCAGGTAAATACCGAAGCGGGGGATTCCTGATTTCAGCACGATCTGGAACACGAAGGTATACACGACGAGAAGGAGCATCGGGTTCGCCAGTGACCAGGCGAATCCCAGCGTCGACCCCTTGTACTTGACCTTGAGATCCTTGCGGATGAGATTGCGCAGCAGTTCCCAGCGCACCCTCGTCTGGGCCCGGCTGCGACGGGCCAGCCGGCTCACGTCCAGCGCGTGATGGTGCTCCGGCCCGGGCGGCCCTGKCGGACCGGTCTGCGGCTCCGGGGCGGACGGAGCCACCGGCGGCAGCGCGGCGTCAGCCAGATGTGACACGGCCCGCCCTCCCCGTCTCCCGAACGCGCGGGTACCGCTCGCCGCCATGGCGCGACTGGAGCTGCACCTGTCCGCTCCTCCTCGACACTTCGGCTCGACACTTCGGCTCGACACTTCGGCTCGACACTTCGGGGACCTGAACACTACCGAGACCGAGGCGCCCCTGGTTCGTCCCACGTCCAAGCGGGTTCCGCGACTCGACCGGCCGTCTTTTCCGGCTACCGAGAGTATCGCCCTGCTTGCGGAAGAATAGTCAATGGTGTCCAGGGTCGAACTGGCCCGCTTCTCGTCAGAATCGGACGGTACCGTGCCATCGCCGGGCGGGCGACGCCACCCACTCCGGTGGCCGACGGCCAGAGCACGGTTCAYAGTATTGATCCGTCCATCTGGCTTCGGCCGGCCGAGGCCGCGGGGGAGAATCCCGACGCACGCCGGCCGTCGTGGCTGACCCGGCGGAGGCGGTCGTAACCGGCCGCATGGAGCGGTCGTAACCGGCCGCACGGAGAGGACGGTCGTGTTCACCGACGTCCGGCTACGCGAAGTGTGGTCGCACCTGGAGTCGGGCGGGGCACAGGCCCTGACTCTGGATGTCTTCGACACCCTCCTGTGGCGCATGGTGCCAGAGCCCGCCCATGCCTTCGTGCTGTTGGGCCGGCGGCTCGCGGACGCGGGCCACCTGCCCGCCAGCGTCTCCCCGGGCGAGTTTGCCCGGCTGCGGGTCCACGCCGAGCAGCTGGCCCGCCTGCACGCCGAGGCCACCCGCGGTACCCATGAGGTGCGGCTGGACGAGATCTGGCAGCTGCTGCTGCCTGCGCTACCCGGTGCCCCCGGCGTCCAGGACCTCCTGGACGCAGAGGTCGCGGTCGAACGCGAGCTCTGCCGCGCCGACCTCGCCGTGGTGGAGCTCGCCGAGCTCGCCATGACGAAGCTCGGCCTGCCGGTCTACCTGCTGTCCGACACGTACTTCTCGGCCGGCCAGCTCGAACGGCTGCTGAACCGGCCGGAGCTGGCCGGCGTGCCCTTCACCCACATCTTCACCTCCTCCGACGCAGGGACGTCGAAGAGTGACGGGCTGTTCCAGCACATGCTCGCAGCGTCGAACCTGCGGCCGTCCCGGGTCGTGCACCTTGGCGACCACCCCGTCGCCGACGTCGAGGGCGCCCGCGAGCACGGGCTTGTCGCCATCCATTACCCGAAGTACTCCGGGGCGCTGGAGCAGACCCTTGAGCTCGAGGGTCTGCGTAAGGCGCCGAGCGACGACCTCCCGATCGACCCGGTAGACGGCGACTACGGGATGACCGCGTTGCGAGCCCGGTCACTGCACCGTGCCGACGCCCTCGCGGTCCCCGCGGGGCTGCGCCGGTACTGGGAGGCCGGCGCGACGGTCTTCGGGCCGGTCTTCACCGGTTTCGCGGAGTGGGCTGTGGAACGGGCCCGTGACTTCGGCGCCGACCACATCCACTGCCTGATGCGGGAGGGCGACTTCCTTTCCCGCCTGCTCGTCGGTCCCGGCGAGGATGTCGGGGTCACCATTTCGACGCTGTGGGCGTCGCGGCAGGTGTGCGCGCTGGCCAACGTCTTCGAGGGCAACCCCGAGGAGCTCAGGAGCTTCCTGGTCCGTCGGCACGCGCCGAGTGTGGGGCAGTTGYTGCGCCAGCTCGGGGTCCGGCTGGAGAACGTCGCCGGCATCTCGGCGCTGGCCGACCGCCGCCTCGACGTGCCCGGCCTGCTCGACGACACCCTCGAGGCGCTCTGTTCCGATGAGCGGATCCGCAGCGAGATCRTGCTGACCGCGTCCCGCCTGCGTGAGCGTTACGTGCGCTACCTCGACAGCCAGCTACCCGAGAGCGGCCGGGTCGTCTTCCTCGACCTGGGYTGGGGCGGGACGATCCAGGCGCTGCTCACCCGGCTGCTCGCCTCCACCGGCCGCGGGCTGGACATCCTCGGCCTGTACCTGGCTACGAACCAGGCGGCGATGACGCACCGGTTGGCCGGTCTGGAGCTGGAGGGATATGTTGCGACAAGCGGTCAGCCCGAGACCCTGGCGAACCAGCTCATGCGTAGCCCCGAGGTACTCGAGCAGCTTTGCATGCCCGACGTCGGGTCACTGGTCTCCTTCGACGAGATGGGTAATCCGGTGCTCAGCATCGACCGGACCTCGCGGACGCAGGTCGCCCAGCGAGCCGCCGTCCAGGACGGCGTCCTGGCCTTCCAGCGGGAATGGCTGCGTTACCGGCGCTCGGAGACCCCGATGCCGTCGCTGGCCTGCGCCGGGGCGCGCCAGGCGGGGCTGCGGACGCTGACCCGCTTCGTCGCCCGGCCGACCGCGGTGGAGGCCGCGGCCTTCGGTGCCTGGGCGCACGACGACAACTTCGGCTCCGACGCCACCGAGGGCCTGCTGCCGCCGGAGCTGGTCCGCCGGATGCCGTATCTCACCCCGGCCGACATCGACCGGATCTCCATGCGCGAGCTTTACTGGCCCGCCGGGGTGGCCGGGGTCGCGAACCGGCCGCTGGCCGTGATCAGCGGGCTGGCCGCCGCCGCGGGCATCCCRCCGGAGGAGGTCTCGCCCGAGGCCGCGGCGGGGCCCGTGGAGGTCTACATCGACACGGGCGGGGACTTCGTCAACGGTCCGAAGGAGACGGCGGTCACCCGGTCGGCCCGCGACGGCCTGTCGATCGTCCGGCTCAGCCTGGAGGCGGTCGGGGTACGCCGGATCCGCATCGACCCGGCGGGTCGGCGCGGTCTGCTCCGCCTGGACTGGCTGACGCTGTCCTTTCATATCAACAACACCCCAGAGCCGGACAAGATAACCATCACCTCGCTGGACGATCCCGCCCAGCAGCTCGCCCTCCTCGGCTGCCGGCTGCTCCAGCCGAACCTGGTAGAGATCACCGGGGACGACCCACAGTTCGYCTACACGATCGACCTCGCCACACAGCCGCAGCTCGCCGGGGTCTACGCCCTCGACGTCGAGCTGGCGTTCGGCTGGATGGGCATCCGGGGTGATCCGCTGGCCCTGCCCGCGGCGGAGCCCGCCCGCGACGGTCTGCCGCTGCGGGCGGCCCGCAAGATCCGGCGCGAGCTCGGGGGATCGCGGTGACGGACCACCCGGACTCAGAGCGCAGCGAGGTTCGGGACAGTTTCGCCGAGCTCGCCGCCGTCGCCGCCGGGATGGACGCCGGAACGGACCTCGAGGCCCGACCAGGCACCGGACCGGGCACCGGACCAGGCACGGCGCCCACCTGGCAGGGCGATCATGCCGTCGAGGTCGGGGACGCCGCCGAACCCACGCTGGCGCCCCTGCTCCTGCACTCCCTGTCCGATCTGCGCGAGATCTGGGTGCCGCTGCTGGAGACGTCCGGGGCGCGCAGCATCGCGGAGATCGGTTCCGAGAGCGGGGTCACCACCTCGCTCCTCGTCGACCTGCTGCGCCGTGGCGGTGGCGGGCGGTTAGTGGTCATCGATCCCGAGCCCGGGGTGTCGCCGGCCTCCGGCGGGGGCCTCGATGTGCACGTGATCCGGGGGCACAGCCCGCAGGCGCTCGACGGCCACGCGCCGACCGACGCCTACCTCATCGACGGGGACCACAACTACGCCACCGTGCACGGCGAGCTCACCGAGATCGACCGAGCGGTCACCTTGTTCGGCCGGTCCTACTTTCCCCTGGTGATCCTGCACGACGTCGGCTGGCCGGCAGGCCGGCGCGACCAGTATTACAACCCCGACCGCATTCCCGAGGGCGCCCGGCAGCCGCACTCGTGGGACGTCGGTGTCGAGATCGACAACAGGGAGACGGTTCCCGGGGGATTTCGGGGCATGGGAGCCTTCGCCTGGGCGCTGACCGAGGGCGGTCCGCGTAACGGGGTGCGCACGGCCGTCGAGGACTTCGTCGCAGACCACCCTGACCTGCGTTTCTTCACCGTGGCACCGATCTTCGGGTTGGGCGTGGTGATCGACCGGCGGGCTCCCTGGGCGCGTCGCGTCGCCGACCTGCTCATTCCGTGGGTGTCCAACCGGCTACTTTCCCGCCTGGAGCGCAACCGCATCGACCTCTACCTGCACGTCCTGCGGTTGCAGGACACCGCGGCGGCGGTCGCCCGGGCGCGGCAGCGGGAGTGGGCGCGCCTGGACGACGAGCGCAGCCGGCTCGCGGCCATCGAGCTCGAGCACCTGCACCGTATCGCCCAGCTTGAGCAGGAGGTCGCCGAGCTCCGCCGGCGCGAGCAGGAACGCGAGGAGCGGTGGGCCCAGAGCCACTGGGCGGCCGCGGACGTCGACGAGCCCAAGCTGATGCAGGTCGCGCGGATCGCGAACTCGGTGCTGCGGTCCCGGCTGAGCACCACCGGACAGGACCGCCTGGCGAGGGTACAGACGCGGATCGCCGATGCCGGCGCGGGTCGCGGCGCCCTGCCCGCGCTGCGCCGTCGCTCGGCCACCCCGGTGCCACCCCCGCCGGCAGCGGCGCCGCCGGGCATGCGGCGACCGCCCTCGGAGCGGACCTCGGATGGTCAGCAGACCGGTTGGTAGGGCACGTCTGAGATGTGGCGCTGCCATTCGGCATCGGTGATCTGCTTCGACGGGTCGGCGCACGCGGCGGCGATCAGGTCGGCGTCACCGATCCGGCTGATGCGCACGGTGTAGTCGTCGCTTGCCGTGGCGATGCTGTGGCTGTCCGGTGTCCACGCCAGGGCCTGCACCCAGTCCCCGTGCCCGGTGATGGTGCCGATCGCCGGCGGCCGGCCCGGTTCGGTGACATCCCACAGGTGCACCGTGGTGTCCCAGCCCGCGGTGGCCAGGGTCCTGCCGTCCGGGCTGAACGCCACGTCGAACACCCATTTCTCGTCGGCCGGGAAGGAAGCGGTGGCCGCCGGCCGAGACGGATTGGTGATGTCCCAGATTCGGGCCGTACCGTCATAGGCGCCCGTGGCGAGGCGCCGGCCGTCCGGGCTGAAGGCGACCGCCCACACGTAGTCGGTGTGCGCGGTGATGGCCGCGAGCGGTCGCGGCCGGCGCGGATCGGTGACGTCCCACAGCCGGGCCGTCCGGTCGGCGCTGGCGGTCGCCAACAGGTGACCATTCGGGCTGAACGCGACCTCGTTCACCCAACTGGTGTGGCGGTCGAGCACGGACAGTTGACTGGGGCGGCGCGGATCGGTGACGTCCCACAGCCGGGCCGTGTTGTCATAGCCCGAGGTGGCGAGGACCTTCCCGTCCGGGCTGAACGCGGCGTCGAGTACCCAGCCGTTGTGTCCGAGGATGACGGAGAGTTCGACGGGGTGGCGCGGATCGCCGAGGTCCCACAGGATCACCGACCGGTCGTAGCTGACCGTGGCGAGCAGCCGTCCGTCCGGGCTGAACGCCGCGTCGAGCGTCCACGAGGTGTGCCTGGCCAGGGTGGCGAGCTTCACCGGATGGGAACGCGCGGAGATGTCCCACAGCTGGACGAGGTTGTCGGCACCGGTCGAGGCCAGCAGGCGCCCGTCCCGGCTGATGTCCACACCGAGCGCCGACTGCGTGTGCCCGTCGAGCACCGTCGCCGTCGCGGCGGCGAAGGAGGTGCGCAGGGCGGCGCGGGCCTCCCGCACCGGGCTGATGCGGTAGGCCGCCAGGGACAGCCGGGCGGCCAGGTTCGCATCGGAGTTGCGGACGGCCTCGGCGGCCAGAGCGACGCGAGCGGCCGTCTCCTCCCGGCTCGGCCGCCGGTCACTGCCGGTGGTGAGCGCGAATGGTATGAGGGCCGCGATGAGCAGGACCGCGAGGAGCGGGGCGGCCAGCAGCGCGACGCGGCGCCAGTTCCACCGGCCGCGGTCCCGTGCCGACAGGTCGACGGGCGGCCCGGCGCCGACCGACCCGCTTGAGGCAGACCCGCCCGGGGCAGACATCTGTCCGGGCGCGCAGCGGTCCGGGTCGGTCCGCTGCGGGGGCGCGGGCATCGACACCCCGGCACGGATGACGCGGGTCACCTCCGGGTCGGGATGCGTGGTCGGACCCATTCCGACCAGACGCAGGAACAGCTCCTGGGCACTCGGCCGGGTGGCCGGGTCCTTGCGCATGGCCTCTTCGACGATCGGCCGCAGGGCTGGAGCGAGACCGTCGAGCAGTGGTTCGCKGTGTACGACGCGGTAGAGCTGCACCGGCGTCGGCCCGTCCCCGAAGGGGAAGGAACCGGTGCCCGCATAGGTCACCAGGCCACCCCACGCGAAGACGTCCGCCGCCGCCGTCACCGGCTCGCCGTTGGCCTGCTCTGGGGCCATGAACGCCGGTGTACCGATCCGCTGGATCTCCTGGCTGAGCATCGTCGGGGCGTCCAGCGCCCGGGCGATGCCGAAGTCGATGACGCGGGGACCCAAGGCTGAGAGCAGCACGTTGGACGGTTTGAGATCACGGTGTACGAGGCCGGCGCCGTGGATGGCGGTCAGCGCCGCGGCCACGCTGACCGCGACGCGCTCCAGGTCGGCCGACCGCAGCGGGCCGTCCGCGGCCACCGTCTGGGCGAGGGTGAGGCCGTCGRTGTRCTCGGTGACGAGGTAGGGCCGCCCGTCCGGCGGATCGACGACGCCGAGTACCTCRGCGGTGCAGAAGCGGGCGACCCGGCGCGCGATGTCGGCCTCCCGGCGGAACCGGGCCCGGAACTCGGGCACCCGGGCCAGGTCGGGCCGAATGACCTTGACCGCGACGAGCCGGCCGGCGTGCTCGGCGACGTCCGGCCTGCCCCGCCCGAGGAAGACGGTCCCCATCCCGCCCTCACCGAGGCGTCCCAGCAGCGTGAACTGGCCCAGTTCGGTCGGGTCGCCGCTGTCGAGGGGCTCGATGGACGGCCCCGTCAGACCGCTGCCGCCCACCGGGCCGAAGCCCGGCGCCGAGGACGTCCCCCGTCCCGACCGAGCGGCGGGTCCGGAGGGCGTCTCGGGTCCCACGGGGTTCGCTTCGGAGGCGGGGTCGGGTCGAGCGGGCGATGCGGACGGGGGCGCCACCGTCCCCGCGTTGCCCGTCTCCCGCTTGCGGCGCAAGACCCCTCCCGAACCGAGATGGTTGACATCGCGGATCCTATGCGCCTCGGAATCACCATCCGAGGCCCCCGAGCCCCGATGCGCAGCGCCGCCGTGGCCGGTTGCGCCTTGTCCGAGGCCCAGGATTCAGTGTTACTCTCCGTGAGAGAACACGCACGATGGTCGGATGGTTTCCGGTTCCTTGTCGGCGATGCCGGATCAGGGGGAGCGCGGATGCCCCGCGGCGGAGGGGCCCTGGCCGGTGGRCTCCGGACTCGTGCCGGCCGCCGGGCCCGAGCCGGTGACCGCCTTCGAGCCGGTGGTGGCATCCGGCGCGCCGGCGGTCCGCGGCCGTTTCGGCGGCAGGTGCGACGGATACGGCGCGAGGGGTGGAGCCGGCCGCTGTCCCGTCGATGGCGACCGTCCCCTGGACGAGGACGGAGGCTGAGCGGGGGCCCCGCCGGCGGAGCGGGTGGCCGGACCGCCGGTGACAAGGACCCCGATGCAGCAGGCCAGGGCTGCCACGGCGAGGACGCACACCGCGCCGGCAAGCCACGTCAGGGCGCCCTGCGGCCATGGGGCCCACGCCACCATCGCGTCCCACGCGTCGCTGAGGTCGCCGCCCGTGGGTCGCCAGAAGTGCGGAAACACCATCGAGATCGCCCAGGCCTGCAGGGTGGTCGCGCCGGCCAGGAAGAGCAGCGGCATGATCCGGGAGAGATAACGGCCGGTCGCCGCCGCACCCATCCCGACCCCGATCGCCAGCGACGCCAGGCCCGCGTACAGGTAGCGGCCGGAGATCCCGCTGACGTGGAAGTACCTGTCGAAGTTCTTCGCGGACTGCAGGGTCATCAGGCCGAACAGCGCCCAGGTGGGCCAGAGCAGGAACAGCAGGTCCACCCGGATGCGTCCGGTCCGGGCCCGGATGAGGGCGAGGGCGAAGAAGACGATGACGACGGCGGTGCCCGTGCGCACCGGGACCGTCGTCAGGTTGACCTCGAACCATCCGAAGGATCCCCACCAGCGCAGGATCGTCCCGTTGATCAGCAGCTCGGTGTAGGCACCCCAGTCGTCGCCCAGATACTGGCCGAGCGGGAATCCCGGCGTCTCCGGTTGGAAGGTGCCGTAGCGGACGATGTTGACGATCCACCACCAGCCGCCGAGCGCGATCGCCAGCGCGCCGCCAAGCAGCAGCTGGCGCCAGGGCACGCGAAGCGCGGAGGCGGGTGGTCCCGCGGGTTCGGCCTCGGCGAGCAGGAAGGGCTCCGTCCCGGTGGGGTGAGGGCCCGTTGTGCGGGGGCCGGTTGTGCGGGGGCCGGCGGGGTAAGGGGTGGCCGGGTAAGGGGCGATGGCGGCTGGTCCGGTTACTGCCACGGCGACCGCTGGTCCCCGCGCCCACGCAGCCCGGGCGTCGCGTCGGGCCCGGCCCCAGGCGACGAGGTAGGCCAGCGCCGCCATGGGAACCAGCGTGATCGCCAGTGACTTCGTCATCAGGGCGAGGCCGACGAAGACCCCCGTCCAGGTCGCGGTGCGCAGGGAGGTGTCCCCGCGCAGCACGTAGACGATCGAGACCGTGGCCAGGCCGCTGGTCAGAACCAGCAGGTTGTCGTTGTTGACGCTGGATCCGATGTGGGTGAGCTGGGGGATCCCGAGCGGTACCAGGGCGGCACAGATCCCCGCCACCCGGCTGCCACCGCTGAGCCGGTTCGCCCCGGCCCAGGCGAGCAACGGCAACGGCGCGACCATTGCCACGCTGATCAGGCGCAGGATCCCGATGATCTCGTCCCAGCGCAGGTGGTCGCCACCGCCGGGGACGGCCTTGAGAATCATGGCGTCAACCCAGTAGTACAGCGGGGGATGCTGCACGAGCTGCTGGATGCTACCCTCCGGCGCCGGCGTCCGGTCCAACTCCTCCCAGCTGGGACGATCGTGGCGGGGGACGGCGTCGGCCGCGGTGAACGGGCCGGCGGACAGGTCGCGGGGCCGCTCCTCGGATCCGTAGGGGGCAGCCATGATCGCCCCCACGCCGCCCTGCGTCACGATCGCATGGCCCGGATGCGGCCAGCCCTTGCCCTCGACGAGCCGCATCACAGCGTCCACGTGGTTTGGTTCGTCGGGCGCATGGTATTGCGGCATCATCACCGACCAGCCGGCCAGCAGCGCGGTGAAGAGCAGAGTGATCACCCAGATGGCCGCGGGGATGGTGCGGAGAATCCCCCACGGCCGGAAGCGCGTCCCCATCGGGAACACGTCTCCGCCGGCCTCGGCGTCGGCGCGGGCCGTTGCGGTCGAATCCACAGAGTCACCCACGAGTGGCAGAGTCCCATCGGACGAAGGTGGAGTCATGCTACGGACCCCCGATTCCCCGTCGACATCATGGGTGCCCTTCTCCCGTCAGCCCTGGTCGCGCACGGTGGTGAGGGTGCTCCCGGGCGGGTGTCCAGACCGTTGTCGCGGTGTTCCCGGACCGTCAGTGTTCCCGGACCATCAACGTCGCAGCCCGCAACCATCATCCTGACCGCCCGAGGGCCGGTTCACCGTCATTGAATCGGGAGGTCGATACGGATGTCCTCGGCTATCCGGCTGCGAAGTCCGCCGGATAGCAGGACCTGTCGGATAGCAGGATCTGTCGGATTTCGGCGAGGCGAAGATTCCGGTTTAGGCGTGGCCGCGGAGGTGTCCGCGTGGCACGCGGACAGCCGAGGCCGCCTTTGACGTCCGACTGCCCCCGACGTCCGGCTTCCCACCCTGGCGTCCGAGGTCCGAGGTCCGGCGTCCGGAGCGCGTGATCCGGACGCCGGATCAGCGCCAGGAGTCGATGTGGCCGACGATCTTCGCGGGGGATCCGGCGGCGACGGCTTTGGGCGGCACGTCCCGGGTCACCACCGAGCCCGCGGCGACGACGGCGCTCTCGCCGATCGTCACGCCCTTGAGCACGATGGCCCCCGCGCCGATCCAGGCCCGGTCCTCCAGCACGATCGGTCCGCTCATCGGCTGCTCCACGCCGTCGACGACCATCGGGTGAAAGTCGTTGTCGAGTAGCTGGGTGTCCCACGAGACGTTGCAGCAGGCGCCGATCGAGACGCGTTCGCGCACGAGGATCTTGGCGAACCCGTTGATGTTCGCCCCGGGGCCGAGTTCCAGCACGCCCGAGTCGACGACGATCCGCACGCCCCGCTGCAGCGACACGACACCTTCGCAGCGCAGGCGGCCCTCGGGATGCACCCGGATGATCGAGGTATCGCGTCGGGTCGACAGCCCGAACGCGCCGAGCCCCACCCGCAGCGCCGCGCCCTCGGCGAACTCGATGCGCTCCCGGCCTTCGATCACGGTGGGGGAACCGGTCCAGATCGGTTGCCTGTATGCGAGCGGGTAACGCAGCCCGGCCACGAACGAGCGGGCCGAGGTCTCCTGCGCCGCCCGCAGCGAACGAACGTGCCGCACATACTCCCGCAGATCACTTTTGAACGCACCCACGGAGCAACAGTAGGCGCTGCCCAGGTGGCCGGACCGCCCGGCTGTCGGCTCGCCGGGTCGGGCGTGCCACCCTAGAGTCGTGCGCGAGCCCTCGACGGAGCGTGCACCACCGCCACGGACCGGCGATCGGAGCGGGAACGACGACGTCGGACCGCCAGGACGCCGGCCCGGGACGCCGCTGGGCCGGAACGACGACCGGGAGCCACACCGACGTGAGTGTCAGCGCCATCCACCGACCTGAACATCCGCAGGCCGGCACCCCAGTGCAGGCGGCTTCCGGGGACGGCGTCGCCGCCGTCGGTCCGGACGCCCCCTACGTGACCATCGTGCTGCCCTGCTACAACGAGCAGGACCATGTGCTGCTCGAACTCGAGCGCATCACCGCCGCGATGGACGCGAGCGGTTACTCCTACGAGGTCCTGGCGATCGACGACAAGTCGACCGACAACACGCTCGCGGTGCTGCGCGAGGTGGCCCCGCGGTTTCCGCGCATGCGGGTGATGCCGTTCCGCCGCAACGGTGGTTCCGGCACGGCCCGCCGGATCGGGACCCAGGAGGCCCGCGGCAAGATCGTCGTCTGGACCGACGCGGACATGACGTACCCGAACGAGCGCATCCCGGAGTTCGTCCGTTACCTGGACGACAACCTCGACGTCGACCAGGTCGTCGGGGCGCGCCGCACCGAGGAGGGCACTCACAAGTGGGCCCGGGTGCCGGCGAAATGGTTCATCCGGATGATCGCCCAGCGGCTGTCCGGCATGAAGATTCCCGACCTCAACTCCGGGCTTCGCGCCTTCCGCCGGGACGTCTCCCTGCCCTATCTGCGGCTGCTGCCCCCCGGTTTCTCCTGCGTCACCACGATCACGATGTCCTTCCTGTCGAACCAGCATCCGGTGGATTACATCCCGATCGATTACGCAAAACGGTCCGGAACGTCGAAGTTCCATCCCTTCCGGGACGCGCGGCGTTACATCCTTCAGGTGCTGCGGATGGTGATGTACTTCGATCCGATCAAGGTTCTCATGCCGGTCGCCCTGTGGATCATGGGCTTGGGTTTCGTCAAGCTGATCGTGGACCTGATCCGCTACGACTTCCATGTGGCGACGTCAACGCTGCTGGCGATTCTGGTCGGCTTCCAGATCGTCGTGCTGGCGTTGATCGGCGATCTGGTGGCCCGCTCGCGCAGCGACACCTGACCGGCGTGCGCATCGCGATCGTCGGTCCGACCCATCCCTACAAGGGGGGGATCGCGCAGCACACCACCGAGCTCGCGCACCGGCTGTCGGCGCGGGGCCACGAGGTGGCGGTCGAGTCCTGGTCGGCGCAGTACCCCGCGCGGCTCTATCCCGGCGTGCAGCGCGTCACCGAGCCCGAGATGGAGCCGTTCGAGGTCACCCGCTACCCGTTGTCGTGGCGCCGGCCGGACGGATGGATCCGGCTCGGCAGGCGCCTGCGGCGGCAGGCCGACGCGGTGATCCTGGTCGTCGTCACTCCCGTGCAGGCCCCGGCGTACCTGGGCGTCCTCGGCGCACTGCGGGCCCGGGGGCCGCGCGGCCGGGGCACGGCTTCCGGGCGAGCGAGTTCCGGGGGTGCGGACCCCGGGGGTGCGGGTCCCACGGTCGTCGCGCTCTGCCACAACGTCCTGCCACACGAGCGCCGGGCCGTGGACGAACCGCTGACCAGTGCGGTGCTGCGCCGGTCGTCGGCTGTTCTCGTCCACACGCCGGCCCAGGCGGAGCTCGCCGCGCGCCTCACCCCTGCTCCGGTCCTGGTGGCCGAGATGGCCACGCACCTGTGGTCCTCGGCTCTGTCGTCCTCGCCGCCCGGGCCGGTGGCCGGCCGCGGTGGGCCATCCGCCGACGTCACCCGGCGCAACCTGCTGTTCTTCGGGCTGGTGCGGCCGTACAAGGGACTGGACGTCCTGCTGCGGGCGTTGGCCCGCGGGCCGGCGGACGTCCGTCTCACCGTCGCCGGCGAGTTCTGGGGCGGGACGGGGGAGATCGCCCGGCTGGTMGAGGAGCTCGGCCTGGCCACCCGGGTGGACCTGCGGTCGGGCTATGTCGACGCGGCGGAGGTGCCCGCGCTGTTCGCTGGTGCCGACGCCCTGGTGCTTCCCTACCGGGCCGGAACGGCGTCGCAGAACGTCGGTCTCGCGCACCTGCACGGCGTGCCGGTCGTGGCGACCACGGTGGGAACGCTCGCCACCACGGTCCGCGATGGGGTGGACGGTCTACTCGTGCCGCCCGACGACGCGGAGGCGCTGGCGGTGGCGCTGCGGCGGCTCTACGAGCCCGGCGTGCTCGCCGGTTTGCGCTCGAAGGTCATACCGCCGGACGTTGACGGGGCGTGGGAGCGTTACCTTGATGTGACGTTGGGCGCGCTTGGGCGCACATGAGCCGTGGCGCATACGCGAGTCACGGCCCATCCATGGGTCACGGCCCATCCATGGGTCACGGCCCATCCATGGGTCACGGCCCACGGGTGAATCGTGGACTCGGAAGGCGGAGTGGAATGAGCAAGGCGGACCGGATCGGCGGGGCTGACTGGACGGGCGGGGCCGACCTGTGAGCCCGGTGCGGGACGACGCCCTCGCCTTCGTGGGCCATCAGGTACATGTCATGCGCCGCCGGGAGGTCGGCACCCTGCTGTCGTGGGCGGGAGAACTGGCCGGGCGCACCCTGCTCGATGTGGCCGGCGGTGACGGCTACTGGGCCGGCCAGGCCGTCCGTCGCGGGGCTCGGGCGGTGTGCCTCGACCTCGCCCGGCACAAGCTGCAGTTCGGTCGCCGGCTGCGCGGGCATCCCGGGCTCGTCGAGGGGGACGCCTTGGCGCTGCCGTTCGCCGCGGCCACGTTCGACGTCGTCATGTCGGTCTGCGCCATCGAGCACTTCGACGATGGTCCGGYCGCGCTTGCCGAGATGGCGCGGGTGCTGCGTCCGGGTGGCGACCTGGTGATGTCCGCCGACGCCCTCACCCGGGCGGCGTCCTGGCCGGACCTGTTCGACCGGCACCGCGAGCGCTACCACGTCAGGCACACCTATTCCGGCGACCATCTCGCCAAGCTGCTCGATGATGTCGGGCTTGAGGTCATCCGGCAGACGTACATGTTCCGCAGCGAACGCGCCGAGCGGCTCTACCTGACTTTGTCCGCCAAGGGCGGCAGGACGGGATGGAACGCCGCGGCCGTGCTCTCGCCGGCCGTCGCCCTGTCGGACCGGCGGGCTCCCGACACCGCGGGCAGCGTCGTACTCACCCACGCCCGCAGACGGGAGGGCTGAACGATGGCGCCCGCCGGCCGGTCGGCAGGCCCGGGCCCCGGCCGTGAACCGCGCCGGCAGCCGGAGCACGACCCGCGGACGGGCCCGCCGGCGCCCCCCACCTCCCTGCGCAACCAGCGCATCCTCGCCGCCGTCCTGACAGTGCTGCTGTTCGGGCTGATCGTGGCCGGGACGGGTGCCGGGTTCGCGCTCTTCGGCCATCGGGGCTGGGGATACCTGGTCGGCGGGATCTCCTGCGTCGTGATGGTACTCGCGGCTCTGCGCGCCCGCGGCCGCTGACCCGCTGACCCGCCGGCCCCGGCTGTCCGGGGACCGGGCCGGCTGTCCGGGGACGGAGGAGGCAGGGGCAGACTGTGACCCGTGCGTGTGKGTTTCCTTGTCGAGCAGCTGCTCGCGCCGGTTCCCGGCGGGACCGGGCGCTACTCCGCCGAACTCGCGGCGGCGCTCGCCCGCACCGCCGCTCCCGAGGATCGGGTGACCGGGTGGTGTGCCGGGCGCCGAGAGGTCGGTCCGGCCGTGCTGCCCGGCGTCCTCGGTCCGTTCCGGCTCGGTCTGCCTCGCCGCGCACTCGCCGTGGCCTGGGCGCGTGGCGTGGGTCCGGCTCCGACGGGGGTAGACGTCATTCACGCTCCGACCCTGCTGGTGCCACCCGCGGGTGGCACCCGGGGGTTCGTGACCGGTTCGGTGGCGGACGCCCTGCGCGGCCTCGACGACCGGACCGGGTCCCGGCGCGGGCAACGGTCCGGTGGCTCCCGGCGTTCTCCTGGTTATCGGCGTTCTCCTGGTTATCGGTGCTCCCCTGGTTATGTGGACTCATATCCACCTTCCGGACTTTCCGGCGCGCCGCCCCGTCCGTCGCTGGCTTCCTGGGCCTCCGGAACCGTCGCGCCGGCCCTGGGCGATGCCCTGGACCGGCGCCGGCCGCGCCCGAAGCTCGTCGTGACGATCCACGACGCCGTTCCCTGGACGCATCCCGAGACCCTGACCCCGCACGGGGTCCGGTGGCACCGGCTGATGGGCGAACGGGCCGCACGCCACGCCGACGCGATCGTCGTGCCGACGCTCGCGGTGGCGGCCGAGATCGCCCGGCATCTGCCGATCCCCGAAGATCGCCTGCACGCGATCGGGGAGGGAGTCGCCGACGCGGTGGTCCGGGTTCCGCCCGATGCCGACGCCCGCGCCGCGCGGATGGGGCTACCCCCTCCGGGGCGTTATCTACTCACCCTCGCCACGCTCGAACCCCGTAAGGGCCTCGACACCGCGCTCGCGGCGCTGCGACGACCGGACGATCCGGGCCTGCCGTTGGTCCACGTCGGCGCGACCGGTTGGGGTGGGCTGGACGTGCGCGCGGCGGCGGCCAGGCACGGTCTGGGCGCGGACCGGGTGCGCACCCTTGGGCGGCTCAGTGACGAGGATCTCGCCGTGGTCCTGTCCCGTGCGGGCGTATTGCTCGCGCCGAGCCGGTCGGAGGGCTTCGGGCTGCCGGTCGTCGAGGCGATGGCGCACGGTGTGCCGGTCATCGTCTCGGATGCCCCCGCGCTGGTCGAGGTCGGCGGGGACGCCGCCGTGGTGGTCGGGGTGGACGACCCGGCCGCGCTGGGCGCCGCGGTGGCGAAGGTCATGGGCGATCCGGACCTGCGGGGGCGGCTGTCGGAGTCTGGACGTCTCCGTGCCCGGTCATTTACCTGGAAAGGGGCAGCACTGGCGACGTGGGCGCTCTACCGTCGAGTCAGCGGTTCCCCCGCCGTGTCCGTCGCCGACGACGGGCGGGCGTAGTGTTGCCCCCGTTGAGAAGCAAGCGGTCACCGTGAAGCAAGCGACCACCCCGTCGCGGGTGGCGCGTCAGGGAGGGAGCGCCGTGGGACCCCGGGTGCTCGTCGACGCCACTTCGGTCCCGGCCGACCGTGGTGGCGTAGGGCGTTATGTCGACGGGTTGGTCGCGKCGCTGGGCGCGACCGGCGCGGACATGGCGCTCGTCTGCCAACGGTCGGATGAGGAACGCTACAGCCGGATGGCCCCACACGCCACCGTTCTGTCCGGGCCGGCGGCCATCGCCCACCGGCCCGCGCGGTTGGCCTGGGAACAGACCGGGCTGCCACTGGTCGCCGAACAGGTGAATGCCGATGTCATCCATTCACCGCACTACACGATGCCGTTGCGGGCGCACCAGCCCGTGTGCGTGACGATTCACGATGTCACCTTCTTCACCGAGCCCGACATGCACACCGCGGTGAAGGGCACGTTCTTCCGGTCCGCGATGCGCACCGCGGTGCGCCGGGCGGCCCGGATCATCGTCCCCTCGAAGGCCACCCGGGACGAGTTGGTGCGGGTGCTCGACGGGGAGTCGACGACCACCGACGTCGCCTACCACGGCGTCGACACGTCGACCTTCCATCCGCCGACCGAGGAGGACAAGCGGCGGGTGCGCCGCCGGYTCGGGCTCGGCGACTCGCGCTACGTCGCGTTCCTCGGGATGCTGGAGCCGCGCAAGAACGTGCCGAACCTCATCCGGGGCTGGGCCGAGGCGGTGCACTGGCGGGACGAGCCGCCCGCGCTCGTCCTGGCCGGCGGCTCCGGCTGGGACGACGACGTCGATGCCGCCGTCGCCTCGGTGCCGAGCCACCTGCGGGTGATCCGGCCGGGTTATCTGCGCTTCTCCGACCTGCCGGGCTATCTGGGAGGTTCGTCACTGGTGGCGTATCCCTCGCACGGTGAGGGCTTCGGGCTGCCGGTGCTGGAGGCGATGGCCTGCGGCGCCCCGGTTCTCACCACGCCGCGTCTGTCGCTGCCGGAAGTCGGCGGCGACGCCGTCGCCTACACTCAGCCGGACGCCGGCTCGATCGCCCGGGAGATGGGCGCCCTGCTCGATGACGCCGAGCGGCGCAGGCAACTCGGTGAGGCCGGTCTCGCCCGGGCCCGGGAGTTCACCTGGGCGGCCAGCGCCGAGGCGCATCTCGCGAGCTACGCGCGGGCGGTCGCCGAGCACTGAGGCGCCCGTCGGCCCGGCCCCGGGGCAAGGACCGCCGCAAAGGGCGCGCTACGGTCTCCTCGGTGCACAAGGTGCCGTGCGTCGTCACGGGAATGTGTCGGGCRACCGGTGGTGGGCGAGAACGGGCGGGCGAGACATGGGTGTGGATCCGGAGATCCGGGTCGTCGTCGTGACCTTCCGGTCCGGGGAGGTGATCGGAGCCTTCCTCGACTCGCTGGCGAAGGCGACCACGCGGCCCTACGAGGTCGTCGTGGTGGACAACTCGCCGCACCTCGACGAGGGCACGGCGGCGGCCGCCGAGCGGGCCGAGGTGCGCTTGGTGCGCCCGGGTCGCAACCTCGGCTACGGCACCGCGGTCAACCGTGGTGCCGCCGGAGCCCGCGGGCCCTGGCTGGTGATCTCCAATGCCGACATCTCCTTCGCGCCCGGTGCGGTCGACGAACTGCTTGCCGCGGCCGACCGCTGGCCGGGGGGCGGGGCCTTCGGCCCGGGGATCATCAATCCGGACGGGGCGCTCTACCCCTCGGCCCGGGACCTGCCCTCGCTCGGCCGCGGGGTGGGGCACGCCTTGTTCGGCTGGTGTTGGCCGACGAACCCGTGGACGGCCTCCTATCGGCGGGAGCGGGGTCTCCCCCAGGAGATGACCGCCGGCTGGTTGTCCGGTTCCTGCCAGCTGCTGCGCCGGGAGGCGTTCGAGGCGGTCGGCGGGTTCGACGAGTCCTACTTCATGTTCATGGAGGATGTCGACCTCGGCCGCCGCATCGGCGAGGCGTCCTGGCAGTCGGTGTACGTGCCGTCCGCGGTGGTCGAGCATCTCGGCGGACACTCGACGAAGCGGTCGTCACGGCGGATGGTGCTGGCTCATCACCGCAGCATGTTCCGCTACCTGTCCTGGCAGTACCCCGGCAACGCGCGCGCGCCGCTGCGGCTGCTGCTCGGGGTCGGTCTCGTGGTTCGGCTGCTGCTCGCGCTGATCTTCGCCCGGGACAGCGCGGGGGCGAAGGCGACCCGTTCTGCGGATCTGCTTCCCCGGGGTGGTGCCGCGCGGGGCGCCTGAGCGGACCGCGGCCGGCCGATGGCCGGCAGGCGAGTTGCTGGTAGTCATGGATGTCCTGGATGTCCGAGATATTTGGAATATCCGGGCGGCTTGGTGAACCCCGGTCCGACACAACGTGTCGAAACCATGGCATGCCGTTCGTCGTATGGTCCTGACCCCGATCCGTTTTCAGCGTCCACCGCGTGTTCTGCGACACTGACGCCCCATGGACGCAGTGATGCTTGTCGGCGGTCAGGGGACCCGCCTGCGACCGCTCACGATGTCGGCGCCGAAGCCGATGTTGCCGGTCGCGGGGGTGCCGGTCACCGCGCACATGCTGGCTCGCGCGCGAGACGCGGGAATCGACCGGGTGGTGCTCGCCACCTCGTACCGGGCGGAGGTCTTCGAGGAGTACTTCGGGGACGGCTCGGCGCACGGACTCCAGCTGGAGTACGTCACCGAGACCGAGCCGATGGGCACGGGCGGTGCGATCCGCRACGTGGCCGAGCGGCTCCACGGGGGACCGGGCGATCCGGTCGTGATCTTCAACGGTGACATCCTCGCCGGTCTGGACATCCAGGCCCTCGTCGCGCGGCACACGGGGACCGGCGCGGCGGTCACCCTGCATCTGACCCGGGTGGTGGACCCGCGTGCCTTCGGGGTCGTGCCCGTCGACGACGATGGTCGCGTCACCGCCTTCCTGGAGAAGACCCCGGACCCGCCCACCAATCTGATCAACGCCGGGTGCTACGTGTTCCGGCGGTCCGTCATCGACACGATCCCGACGGGACGACCGGTCTCGGTCGAGCGGGAGACCTTCCCGGGACTGCYGGCCGCCGGCACGGCGGTCATGGGTTACCCGGATGACACCTACTGGCTCGACCTCGGAACTCCCGCGGCGTTCGTGCAGGGCAGTCGCGACCTGGTGACCGGCCGGATGGCGTCGCCGGCGCTGCCGGGGCCGGTCGGGGACTGCCTGGTGCTGCCCGGTGCCGTCGTGGCCGCCGACGCCAAGATCGGTGGCGGGGCGACCGTCGGGGCCGGCGCGTGGGTCGGCGCGGGTGCCGCGATCGACGGTGCGGTGCTGTTCGACGGTGCGGTTGTCGAGGCCGGGGCGGTCGTGCGGGACAGCGTGATCGGTCGGGACGCGGTGATCGGCTCCGGTGTCGCGCTCGACGGGGTGGTCATCGGCGACGGGGTACGGATCGAGCGAGGCAACGAACTACGGTCCGGGGCGCGCGTGTTCCCCGGAGTCGTCCTCTCGGCGGGCGCTGTGCGATTCAGCTCGGACCGCACCTGAGCGCAGCCGACCGGTTGCGGGTGGCGGCGGACCACTGGTAGCGCCGCCGCGTTTCCTCACGACGCGGCGGCTGCGGTCCGTCCGTGCGGAGATCTCGCGGACATCCACGGACGGGGAACAAAAACCGTCCGCTGAATGCGGCGATTCCGCGCCGTGGCCGAGGACAATCGCACTCATGAGGTTCAGCGTGGAACGCGACGCGTTCGCCGACGCGACCGGCTGGGCCGCTCGGCATCTGCCCAACCGGCCGGGCCCGGCCCGGAACGTCCTGACCGGCATCCTRCTCGCCGCGGGCCATGGCTCCCCGGCGTCTCCCGGTTCCGCGGCGGTTCCCCTGCCGTCGGGCTCCGCGGCGTCTCCCGGTTCCGCGGCGGTTCCCCTGCCGTCGGGCTCCGCGGCGTCTCCCGGTTCCGCGGCGCCCCTGGGGGCGGCCACGGCCTCGGTCCTGACGATCTGCGCGTACGACACGGAGGTGGCGGTGCGGGCTCCGGTCGCGGCCTCGGTGGACGAACCGGGGCGGGTGCTGGTGCCCGGCCGGCTCCTCACGGACATCGTGCGCAGCCTGCCCGCGACGACGGTCGACGTCGTGGTCGACGGTGACCGGCTGGTCCTGCGCTGCGGCAGCGTCCGTTTCACCGTGCCGCTGATGGACCCGGGTGAGTACCCGCAGCTCCCTAGCTTTCCCGGACCGATCGGCGAGGTGGACACGCTTGGGTTCGCGTCCGCGGTCGGTCAGGTCGCCCCGGCGGCCGGCCGGGATGAGACCATGSCCGTGCTCACCGCGGTCCGGATGGAGATCTCCGGGCGTGGGCTGGCCCTCGTCGCCACCGACCGGTACCGGCTCGCGGTACGCGGCATACCCTGGCAGCCGACAGTCGACGATCCGTGGGCGCTCGCGCACGTGCCTGCCAAGGTTCTCGCCGAGGTGGCCCGCACGCCGACGTCGGCCTCCCGCATCGTGATTGGTCTGGACCTCGACGATCCGTCCGGCGCCCGGCTCGGCCTCGCCGCCGGCGGCCGGCAGACCATCGTCCGGCTCATCGAAGGGACGTTTCCCAACTACCGCAAGCTCCTGCCCGAGGCGGCCGCGCTCGTCGTCACCGCGCAGACCGCGGCGCTCGCCGCGGCGGTCCGTCGGGTGGCCGTCGTCGCCACCCGCACCGGGCCGCTGCGGTTCACTTTCACCCACAACCAGGTCGTCGCCGAGGCCGGGGACGGTGGTGGCGCACAGGCCAGCGAGACGATTCCGGTCGAGTACGCAGGTCCCGAGCTCTCGGTGCTGTTCAATCCGTCCTACCTGCTGGACGGRCTCGGTGCCGTCGAGGACGATCAGGCGACGATCGGGTTCGTTGACGACGATCYGGTCGAGGCCGCCGCGAAACCCGCGGTGCTCACCGGCAAGGACAGCGGCCGCGGCGCTGTCGACGAGGGCGCCTACCGCTACCTACTGATGCCGATCCGCCACGRCGGGGGCTGAGCCGAGGGCCAGGACCGTTCCTCCTGATCGTCTGGTTCGGCGGTCCAGGGTATGGATCCGGGGTGATGAGCCGGCCCGGCCGCGGCCCTGACGAGGACCGGACAGCCTTGTACCCGGATAGCCGGAGACAGGCCACAGATACGCCGAAGAAACACCGTGGGAAATTCGTCCCGCGGCCTCCGCGCGACCCCGCTCGGGTTACCGATGCGGAGAGAACCCGACATCTCCCGTTCGGGATCCGGCCCCTCCTGTTTCCCCGGTTCTTACCTCTGGTGCACTGACGATGTCCGGTGGAGGCTCTAACCTGATCTGGCTCCACGGTAAGAACTCGTTGTTACTTTTCTGGTTCCTCGGGAGGCCTGCCGTGTCCGTTCTCGCCGGTGTCCGGCGTTCACGTCTCGTGTTGACCGCGTTTGCCGTCGGTCTGATCGTCGCCGTGCTCGTATCCTGGAATATCGCGCCCGCGCGGGCGGCGGCGCTGCCCAGCCCTGACCATGTCGTCGTGGTGGTGTTCGAGAACCATTCCTACTCGCAGATCATCGGTAGTTCCAGCGCCCCTTACATCAACAATACACTGAAAAGTGGTGGCGCCAACCTCACCGCGTCGTACGGCCTGACCCACCCGAGCCAGCCCAACTATCTCGCCCTCTTCTCCGGAGGTACCCAGGGCATCACCAACGACAACTGCTACACGCCGGGGTTCAGTAGCGCCGCCAATCTCGGCTCCGAGCTGATCGCCGCCGGTCGMACCTGGGGAAGCTACAACGAGGGCCTGCCCGCCGAGGGCTCGACGGTGTGCACCAACAGCAGCACCAAGTATGCGCGCAAGCACAATCCATGGTTCGCCTTCAGTAACGTGCCGCTGAACACCGCCCACACCTTCGCCCAGTTCCCGAGCAACTACTCCACGCTGCCCAAGGTCTCGTTCGTCATCCCGAACCTGTGCAACGACATGCACGACTGCTCGGTCTCCACCGGTGACACGTGGCTGAAGAGCAATCTCAGCGCCTACGCGACCTGGGCCCAGACCAACAACAGTCTGCTCATCGTGACCTTCGACGAGGACAACGGCTCCAGCGGCAATCACATCACCACGGTGCTCTACGGAGCGCACGTCACCCCCGGAAGCAGCTCGTCGACGACCTACAACCACTACAACGTGCTACGTACCCTGGAGGACCTGAGTGGACTGACCACCCACGCGGGTAACGCCGGAAGCGCATCGGACATCACCGGTATCTGGAGCTAGCACCGGTATCTGGAGCTAGCCGGGCGGGCCGTGCCCGGGACGGTGCTCGTCCTGGGCGGCCCGCCTCGTCACCGACATCTCCGCCCCGGCCGAGAGGGTTAGGGTGCCGGGGCCGGGGTGGTGGGCGACAGTGACATGGTGCCCGCGCCGGGGATCGGGGAGGCGGCCGCGCCCGGATCCACCAGGGGGCCGTCCGCCGTCACGTTCAGGGTGCCGCCCGCCGCGCCGGACTCCGGCGCGGTCGGTGAGTCCCAGGTGGCCCCGGCGGCGTCCGGGTTCGCATGCTTGGTGACGAAATCCTTGATTACGTCCGCGGAGACCGTCGAGCAGCGCTGGGTGCGGTCCCAGGCGGTCAGGACGAAGTGCTTGTTGTCGACGAAGGTGCTCMGGGGCCAGGGCACACCGATGAACCGCGGCCCGGCGTCCGCCGCGAGCTTGCGCAGCTTGTCGACCTGATCCGTCGGCAGGCTCTTGTCGTACYAGCCGATCACGAAGCCGTGTTCGAGGTTGTGTACGGCCCGTTCCACCGAGATGCCCGAGTTCGGGTTGTAGAAGGGAATGCCGTCGGGCAGGGGGTCGGGGTTGTGGTTACCCGAGGATGGCGGTGACGCCTCGTACGTGACCGCCGTGCTGACGTGCGTCGAGCCGCGGAACGGGTCGTTCGCCGTGCCGGTGCACCCGGCCGCGGTGGCGGCCGCCGAGGCCGGCGCGACGTAGCCGACCTTGCGGGCCTCGTTCTTCGATCTRCTGTCCGCGACGCTGTAGATGATGATGCCGACGAGGAGCGCGACGGCGACGAGCCCCGACGTCCCGTAGATGAGCAGCGCGCGGCGGCGTTCCCTGCGCTTCTGTTCACGGCGCAACTGCTCGAGCCGGGTGTTGCGTTCGACGCTCTTCTTACCCACGGCAACTGATCCTACGAAGTGTTGAACCACGTCGTCCGGGCAGGATGGATCCGACCCGCCGAACACCACCGGACACGCCCTGTTCCGCCACGCCGCACCGTGACCGTGGCGTCCCGGATCATCCCGGAGCCGGGCCACCCGGAAGAGGTCGGCCACGAGGTCAGCGGTGGAGGACGAACGCCGCGGTATCGCGGTCCGGTCGGGCGGGTGCGGGCGCGGCGGCGTGCCCGACCCCGACCGCGCCCATCGGTGTCCAATCGGCCGGCAGGTCGAGCACCCGGGTGACCACCTCCGGGCAGAACAGCGTCGACGACACCCAGCACGACCCCAGACCCTCCGTGGCCAGGGCGACGAGCAGGTTCTGCACCCCGGCCCCGACGGAGACGGTGAACATCCGCTCCTCGGCGGCGGCGCGGCGGGCGTCCGGATAGGGATGCGCGCCGTCGAGGACCATGATCGGAACGATCAGCAGCGGGGCACGCCGCAGCACCTCGCCGCGCCGAAGCCGACGCTCGACGGCCGCCTCGTCGAACCCGTCGCGTCGTAGATCGTCCGCCCAGGCTTCGGCCATCGCGTCGAGCAGCGCGGCGTGCCGCTCGGTCACGATCACGAAACGCCATGGTGTGGTGTGGTGCGGGGCCGGGGCGGTGAGTGCGGCCGCGATCGCCCGGTCGACCGCGGCCGGGTCGACCGGGGCGTCGGAGAAGTCCCGCACGGTGCGCCGGTCGCGCAGCGCCGCCCGGCGCGCCTCGAGGGTGCCGAGGCGGAACATGTCCTCACCAGCGGGACGCAGCAGTGCCCGCCCGCCGGCGCCGTCGTCGGGCAGCCGGCCGTAGCCGCGGACGACTGCCACCGGTGTGGCGCCCAGCTTGCCCTTGACGAGGTCGGCGGCCGCGGCGAGCTCGTCGGCCTCGGCCACCTCGGTCATCCCCAGCTCGTTGCCGTAGCCGTCGAGGTCGCCGACGTGGCTGCGCAGCGCCGCCATGCCGGCCACCCCGACGGCCATGTCGGTCAGGCCGCGCCGCCACGGCCGTCCGGCGGTATCGGTGACGATGACGGCGACATCCACGCCGAGCACGGTGGCCAGGCCCGACCGCAGCCGCCTGGCGCTGGCGTCCGGATCCACCGGGAGCAGGGCGAGGGAGTCCTTGGCGATGTTCGACGCGTCGACCCCCGCGCTGGCGAGGACGAAACCGTGGTGCGTCTCGACGATCCGGGTCGGGCCGCGCCGGGCGACCTCGCGTACCGATTCACTGTCGATCATGGCCTGTCTGGCTTCCTCGCGGTCGCCGGACACCGTGACGAGCCGTCCCTCGGCCTTCGAAACAATCTTTGAGGTGACCGCGACGACATCGCCGTCGGCGAGTGTCGGGCCGTGCGTCCGGACGGCCGAGGCCACCAGGACGGCGAGATCGTCGCCGGGACGGACCTCGCCGATGCCGGTGAGCGGGAACACGCGCAGCGCCCGTTCCGCGCTGCGCTCAGACACCGGCGAGCTCCAGAGCCGCCCGGACGATCGCCACCGTGGCCTTCAGATCGGTCATCAACAGGGGTGTCGCGGCCACGGTCGCGCCGGGAACGGTCGCGCCGGCGTCGGCGGTGTCGACGAGCCAGCCGTCGAGCAGGCCGTCCGCCGTCCCGTCTCCCGGGCGCGGGGCCGTCCCGTGCCCGGTCGTGGCGGGCGCGGTGGCCGGCTCGGCGGTGCGCCCCCGGCCGCCGTAATGCACGCCTACCGCCTGGGCGGAGGTCTCGACGCCGATGGCGGCCAGGCAGGCGTCCGCCATCCCGCGCACGGCCGCGCCGCCGATGATCGGCGACACCCCGACCACCGGCGCCGCGGTCTCGTGCACGGCCGAGCGGATCCCGGGAACGGCGAGGATGGTGCCGATCGAGACGACCGGATTCGACGGGGGGAGCAGTACGACGTCCGCGTCGGCGATGGCGGCCAGGACGCCGGGCGCGGGCCTGGCCTTTTCCGCGTTTACCGGGATGATCGCCTGTGCCGGCACGGCGGCACGCAGCCGCAGCCACCATTCCTGGAAGTGCACCGCGCGCTGGCCGTCGGCGTCCGAGATCACCACGTGGGTCTCGACCCGCTCGTCCGACATCGGCAGCAGCCGTACCCCCGGCTTCCACCGCTCACACAGCGCCCGGACCACGTCCGAGAGGGAGTAGCCGGCGTCGAGCATCCGGGTGCGCACCAGGTGGGTGGCGAGGTCGCGGTCGCCGAGTCCGAACCAGGCCGGCCCGACGCCGTAGGCGGCGAGTTCCTCGGCCACGACGAACGACTCGCCCTCGCGCCCCCAGCCCCGTTCGGCCGAGATCCCGCCGCCCAGGGTGTACATGACGGTGTCGAGATCGGGGCAGATGCGCAGTCCGTGCAACGTGATGTCGTCGCCGGTGTTGCCGATTACCGTCACGTCGGCCTCCGGCAGCGCCGCGAGCACGCCGCGCAGGAACCGGGCGCCACCGATCCCGCCAGCCAGGGCTGTAACTCTCACACCGACCAATCCTGGCACCGCGCCCCGACGGATGGGGCACCGGTGGGCGGTGGTGGATCTCCCGGCCGGGGTGATAGCGGCCACCGCCGGGCCACGGACGGATTTCTCCGGACCGGGGCGGGCGCGCCGGTCGTGTTCCTGACCGAGCCTCGGTCGGGGTTCCTAACCGAGCCTCGGTCGGGCGAACAACGGCGTCATCCATCCGTGGAACTCCGGCTTCGCCGGTATCGGCGTGTCCGTGCAGRAGGCCGAGAGCAGAAAGTGCACGAGATGGCTGGTCGGCCGGGAGGGTGCAGGGTTGGCGAGCCCGCCCTCGATGGTGGCGACCACCGCGTCCGCCGCGAGCTCCCGATCGGGTTCGGGCACGAAGTCGTGCACCGCGG
The DNA here is from genome assembly GCF_001756285.1 of Frankia sp. CgMI4. Lineage (NCBI taxonomy): Bacteria > Bacillati > Actinomycetota > Actinomycetes > Frankiales > Frankiaceae > Frankia > Frankia sp. CgMI4. The sequence goes on along the minus strand of NZ_MAQZ01000043.1, from coordinate 90,747 downwards.
CGAGCGCGAGCCCGTGYAGCCAGTCGTGCAGCCGCTCGTGGTACTCCATGACCGGCGCGGCGTGCGGGGCGCGTTCGGCGACACAGGGATGCAGCGTGCGGCGCCGCTCGACCGAGTCCAGGGCAAGGAAGAGCTTCGCCGCCGGGTCTCCGGGTAACGCRGCGATCCGGTCGACCTCAACGTCGAGCAGTCGGTTCAGCACCGCCGCGAAGGCGTGGTCCTTCGACCGAAAATACCAGTAGACGGAGCCCGGTTCGATGCCGGMGGAACGGGCGATCTCCGCGATGGACGTCCCGGCGAACCCGCGGGCCAGGAACTGCTCCTCGGCGACGGTGAGCAACGCATCGATCCGTTCCTCGCGGGGAACCTCCTGGCGGTTGCGTGGCACCTGATCAGCGTAACGACTCCCATGGTGGGGCAGGAGAAAATCGATGCCCAGTAGTGGTAGCCCCCGTGCGGTACGCCGGCGCCGTCCCGACGCCGGCATGATCGGAATCGTGTCCCGGTGTCGGTGGGTGCACTCCGGCCGGGCTCGGGTAGCGGGGTCCGGTGGACGTCTCGGGCGGATGTGTCCTGCTCACCGTCTTTCTCTTGATTCCGATTAGAGAGAGCTGTGAGAGTGAATCCCAGCTCTCTACGTTGCTGGAAGGACCGTCATGTCCGATATCAGAACCACCAAGAGCCTCGAAGCCCTGTCTGCCTCCCTTAATCGCGCGCTTGCTGGGGTCCGCGCCCCCCAGGTCGTGGCCGCCCGCCGGGCCCAGATGCGACAGACCACCGGTACGACGCCGGACGGGTCCGACGTCGCCGGCGCCGGCCGGCGAGCCGACCGGACGCAGGCTCTGGTCGAGACGCTGGCCTCGCGCCGGCGGACGAATATGTTGATCGGCACGCTCGACCGGCTGCGCAGACCCGCCACCGGGTGGCGTGCGGCCGGCCGCGTGACCCCCTGACTCCGGGCCGACCGGGTTTCCTCCCGAACCGCTCAGTACCGTTTCGACACCGCATCCCTTCGATCCCGATGGCCACCGACCGGACCGGTTCACCTGCCGGGCGCCGGGGGCGCCGCCGGAGAATCAGAGGAATTCATGATGAGTACGGCGGCGACATCCAGCGGTGCCGAATCCAGCGGTGCCGAATCCAGTTCCCCACCGTCCCCGTCGGCGCTACGCCGGGCGCTGCGCCGGGCCCGGGACGGCGCCACGCTCGACGTGGTAGAGGCCACCATTCTGCTGGCCGCGCGCGGCGATGACCTCGCGGACCTGTGCCGCTCGGYGGCCGGGGTCCGCGACGCGGGTCTGGCGTCGATCGGGCGGCCGGGTGTCGTCACCTACTCGCCGAAGGTGTTCATCCCGTTGACCCGGTTGTGCCGGGACCGCTGCCACTACTGCACCTTCGCCACCGTGCCGCACCGGTTGCCCGCCCCCTACCTCACGGTGGACGAGGTGCTCGGCATCGCCCGGGCGGGCGCCGCGGCGGGCTGCGCCGAGGCGCTGTTCACGCTTGGTGATCGTCCCGAGGATCGGTGGCCGGCGGCCCGGGAATGGCTCGACGCCCACGGCTACGACTCGACGCTGGGTTACCTGCGTGCCGTCGCGATCGCCGTGCTGGAGGAGACCGGTCTGCTTCCGCACCTCAACCCGGGTGTACTGAGCTGGGTGGAACTCGCCCGGCTCAAGCCGGTGGCCCCGTCGATGGGGATGATGCTGGAGACGACCGCGACCCGCCTGTGGTCGGAGCCGGGCGGGGCGCACTACGGATCACCCGACAAGGACCCGGCCGTCCGCCTGCGGGTCCTCACCGACGCCGGGCGGTTGTCGATCCCGTTCACGACCGGCCTGCTGCTCGGCATCGGGGAGACCCGGACGGAGCGGGCCGAGACGATCTTCGAGCTTCGAGGTCTGGCCCGCCGCTATGGGTCGATCCAGGAGGTGATCGTCCAGAATTTCCGCGCCAAGGACGACACCGCGATGCGCTCCGCGCCCGACGTCGGTGCCGAGGAGTTGGCCGCGGCCGTCGCGGTCACCCGGCTGGTGCTGGGCCCCACGATGCGGGTGCAGGCTCCGCCGAACCTCGTTGACACCGTGGAGTGCGCCCTGCTRCTTTCGGCCGGCATCGACGACTGGGGCGGCGTCTCCCCGGTCACCCCCGACCACGTCAACCCCGAGCGGCCCTGGCCGGACCTGGACGTCCTGGCGGCCGTGACGGCGCAGGCCGGGTTCACGCTGCGGCCCCGGCTCACCGTCTACCCCTCCCATCTCGGTGAACCGTGGATCGACCCGCGCCTGGCCGGACACGTCGGGGCGTTGGCCGGCGTGGACGGCCTGCTCGCCKACGGCGTGCTCCCGGTCGGCCGCCCCTGGCAGGAGCCCGACGGCGGACTCGCTGACACCGGCCGCACCGATCTGCACGCCGCGGTCGACACGGTCGGGCGCCGCAGCGAGAAACGGGCGGACTTCGACACGGTCTACGGTGACTGGGAGTCGCTTCGGGCACAGGTCAGCGCGGCCGGGACGGGGGTTGACGGAGTCGTCGGCACGGGCAGCCGGGCCATCGCGAGCCGGGCCGGCGCGGCTGCCGGTGCCGGTGCCATGCGGCGGATCGACCCCGACATGCTCGCCGCCCTGCGCCACGCCGGGTCCGATCCGGCCGGGATCACCGACGCCGAGGCGCTGACCCTGTTCGGCGCGGACGGCGCCGCCCTGGAGGAGCTCTGCGCGCTCGCGGACGGATTGCGCCGCGACGTCGTGGGCGAGGACGTCACCTACGTCRTCAACCGCAACATCAACTTCACCAACGTCTGCTACACCGGATGCCGGTTCTGCGCGTTCGCGCAACGCCGTGGGGACGCCGACGCCTACACGCTGTCCTTGGACGAGGTGGGCAGCCGGGCGGCGCAGGCCTGGGCGGTCGGCGCGACCGAGGTCTGCGTCCAGGGCGGGATCCATCCCGATCTACCGGGCGCCGCGTACTTCGATCTTGCCCGTGAGATCAAGCGGCAGGCGCCGGGGTTGCATCTGCACGCCTACTCGCCGATGGAGGTTCTCAACGGCGTCACCCGCACCGGCCTGTCGATCGGCGACTGGCTCACCGCGGCCCGTGAGGCCGGCGTCGACACGATCCCCGGCACCGCGGCGGAGATCCTCGACGACGATGTCCGTTGGGTGCTGACGAAGGGCAAGCTGCCCGCGGCGAGCTGGGTCGAGGTGGTGACCACCGCGCACCGGGTCGGCCTGCGCTCCTCGGCCACGATGATGTACGGGCACGTGGACACCCCCGCACACTGGGTGGCCCATCTGCGCCTGCTACGGCGCATCCAGGACTCCACCGGCGGCTTCACCGAGTTCGTGGCCCTCCCCTTCGTCCATCACAGCTCGCCGATCTACCTGGCCGGTGTCGCTCGTCCCGGYCCCACCCGCCAGGAGAACCGGGCTGTGCACGCGATGGCGCGCATTCTGCTGCACGGCTCGATCGACAACATCCAGTGCTCCTGGGTCAAGCTCGGGGTGGAGGGCTGTCGGGCCGTGCTCACCGGTGGGGCGAACGACATCGGCGGCACGCTGATGGAGGAGACGATCAGTCGGATGRCCGGCTCGCAGCACGGCTCGCGGCGCTCCGTGGSCGAACTCGAGGAGGTGGYCGCGGGGGYGGGTCGTCCCGCTCGGCAACGCACCACCACRTATGGCCGGATCCCTGACGAGCGCTTTCGCGCTGCCCGGGGCCGCACCGTCCGGGCCATGCTGCCGGTGGTGTCCTGACACCCGCCAAGTTCTGATCACCAAAAACTACTCTCCGTAGTCGAATGGGCTGGGGTTGCCGGGTCTGGCGGCTGATCGGTATGCGCCTGCGGCGGTTRCCCGAGCTCAGACCTGCCCTTTTAGGGGTTTATGCCCTTTAGATCTKGGCGGGATAATGCCGTTGCCGCGACCCGTCTGATCGCGCAGAGTGACGGAAGGGAGGGTTGCGTGGACCCTCGGCGACAGGCTGTAGTGACTGTGAGCTATGGTCTCATCGCTGGTTGTAGAAGATGTTGCGACGGTGGGGTTGACGCGATCGAGTCTGGAGCGTGTAATTACCGGCGTGTCATTCCCCCCGCTGGCGGGGTTCGTGCGGTAGTGCGTCGCCTGACCGGTGTGGAAACTAGTCACCTGCGCGCCGGCGCCCAGGGGTGGCCGACCGCACCGCGACGGGTCTGGAGGAGWCCACATGGAGCACGCCGACGCGGGCGTCCACACTGTCCTCGCGGACGTCGAGCGTCCCGCTGAGCATGACCCGTTCGCTGATCACCCTGAGCGGGTGYTCACCGAACGGCACACCCGGGCCACATCCGAAACGGTCCCGCGGGCGCGGGCGCGGGTGCCGGCCACGGCCGCTCCCGCCCTCCCCGAGTTGACCGGTCGGTCCGTCGCCGAGGGCACCGACCTCGTCGAGGACATCCWGGACGATTCCGTCGAGGACATCGACGATGTCGACGATGTCGACGATGTCGACGAGGCTGACGAGGCTGACGAGGCTGACGAGGCCGAGACCRAGGACTTGGAGGATCTTGGTGGATCGGCCGGGAGGTCCGCCCTCGCCCAGGTGATCGATCTGGGGATGGGGGACCTTCTCGGCGAGGCGATGGAGTGGCAGGAACGCGCGCTGTGCGCGCAGACCGATCCCGAGGCGTTCTTCCCGGAGAAGGGCGGCTCGACCCGCGAGGCCAAGCGCATCTGCTCGGGCTGTGAGGTCCGGGCCGAGTGCCTGGAGTACGCGCTGGAGAACGACGAGCGGTTCGGGATCTGGGGCGGCATGTCCGAGCGGGAGAGGCGCAAGCAGCGACGCCGAGCGGTCTGATCCCGACCGGTGACCGGCGGTCGGCGCATGACGGGCGATCCGGGCAGGTCACAGGCGGCCACGGTCGCCGCGGTGACCGTGGCCGATGACGCGGGGCCGCCGGTCGTCGCGGTCTGCGTGCTCGGTCGAGGGGGTGGTGGACCCGACGTTGCCGCCCAGGTCCGGGCCGCCCTGCGTGCCCAGACCAGACCGCCGGACCGGGTCGTCGAGGTGCGGCTCGGTGGCGGGGGATGCGTTCCCCGGCAACGCGCGTCTCCCCTGGACGGGGAGGGTCGCCTCCCGTCCGCCGACCATCCCGTCGACCCGGGCACCGACGGCGCGGATGCTCAGGCCGGTGACCCGGTCGCCGAGCCCCTCGTCGTAGAGGTGCCGTCCGCCACACCGTTCGGCGCCGCCGTRGCCGTGGGGCTGGCTCGGCTGGGGAACCCACCGGAGCACGGATTCGTCTGGCTCCTCGACGACACCGCGATCCCCACCCCGGGCGCGTTGCRCACCCTGCTGGCCTACGCCCGGCTGGACCGGGGCGCCGCCGTCCTCGGCCCCAAACTGCTCGCCCGCGCTCCGGAATCCGCCCCACCCGCCAAATTCGTCCCACCCGCCGGAGCGGGCGGTTCCGCTGGACCGGCAGGTGCGCGGTCCCGGCCGGTGACGAGACCCCGGGTGGTTGAAGCCGGGGTGAGCGTCGACCGGGCCGGGCGACGGCATCCCGGAATTCGCCCGGACTATGATGATCATGGACAGTGTGACGGGGTACGTGACGTCCTCGCCGTCGCGTGTTCGGGCATGCTCGTGCGGGCGGTGGTCTGGCGACTGCTGGGTGGACTCGACCCCGAGCTCGATGGTGGTCATGACATCGATCTCGGCTGGCGGGTGGCCCGTGCCGGCCTACGGGTCGTCGTCGTCCCGTCGGCCACGGTGACCGTGACCTCGGCCTCAGCCTTTTCCGGGGGGCCGGCCTTCCCCAGGGCATCGGCCGACCGCGCGGGGGTTCTACGGGTCCGGCTGGCGAACACGGCGACGGTGCTGTTTCCGGCGATGGTGGTCGCCCTGCTCGTCGGAACGGTCGTGCGCACCCTCGGCCTGCTCCTGCGCGGCCGACGCCGGGCGGCGCTCGCCGAGCTCACGCTCGCCGGTACCGTGCTGGGGCGGCCATGGCAGCTGCGCCGGATGCGTCGGCGCGCCGCCCGCACGTGGGCGGTGCCGCATCGGGCCGTCCGCCCGTTGTTCCCGGCCCGCCTGCCGTGGCGGCGCGGAGCCGGCGCCGATGATCTCCTTGATCGGGCCGGAGCCGCCGAAGACGTCGCCGACACCACCTTGATGGTCACCGGGCCCAGACCGGATGTGCACCCGCGCCGGCCGGCCTGGCCGCCGACGACCCTGGCGGCCCTGCTGGGTGCCGTCGGGCTCCTGGCCATGCGGGGGATGCCGGCGGACATGCTCGGCGGGGGCCTGCCGCTCCCGGCAGGCAGCCGGAACCTGTGGTCGGCCGTGTGGTCTGGATGGGCGGGGGCGCCCGATGGACCTCTGAGTGGTCCTGGGCCGGCACCCCCTTTCACCGCGCTGCTCGCCGCGGCAGCCACTCTGCTGGGGGGGAGGCCGGCGCCGGCCGCTTGGATCCTGCTGGCGGCCGGCCCGGCGCTCGCGGGCCTGAGCGTCTACCGGGCCCTCGCCCGGCTGGGACCACATCCGATCGCCCGGTTCGGGCTCGCCGCCGGCTACGGGTTGAACCCGGTGATGACCGGGTCGGTCCTCGCCGGCCGCACCGACACCGTGGGCGCGGTGATCGGCCTTCCCCTGGTGCTCGCCGCCGCCGACGCGGTCCTGCGGGACCGGCGGGACGGCTCCGGCTTTGGCGTCGGYGGGGCGCCGGGCCGGCCGGTGTGGACGCTCGCGATCTGTCTGGTCGGGTTCATCGCCTGCGCCCCGTCGACGCTGGCCATCGCCTGGGCGGGCCTGGTCGTCGTCGCGTTCCTGACCGCGCGGTCCAGGCTGCCCGGGATGATCGTCGCTCTGCTCGCGACGATCATCCCGGTGCTTCCGGACCTGCGGGTGGATCCCGTCGCTGTCCTCACCGAATCGGCGATCACCCTGGCCCGGTTGCCCCAGTACTCCCTGGCCCTGCTGGCCGGTGCGGACAGCGGACCCAGGGCCGATGTGGCCGGCTTCGTCGGTGGATGTCTGGCCTGCTGGTTGTTCGGCCGCCTCGCGGGCCGGGAGCGGGGCCGCCGGCGGCGCACGGCCGTGCTGGTGGTCCTTCCCGTGACGCTGCTCCTCCTCGTCGGGCCGCTGATCCTTGCCGCCCGCTTCCTGGCCGTGGACGTGGCCCGGCCCGGCGACACCACAGGGGCGAACCCGGCCGGCGTCGAGGGGTCCGCCCTCGCCCACGCGGTCGCGGCCGTGACCCGCGCCGCTGGGCCGGGTGCCCGCGTCCTCGTCCTGCACCAACCGGCCTCGGCCAGAACGATCCGGTACACCCTGGCCTCCGCGTCCGGGCCGACGTTTCCCGAGGCCGGCGCCCGCACCCCGCGGCGGTCCGGCCGGTTCCTCGCCGACATGGTCGCGGACCTCGCCACCAACGGTGGCCGGGCAGCCGGCTGGCTCCCGCTTCTGGGCGTGACATCGGTCGCTGTACCTACGGTCGACTCGGCCTCTCAGCTCGTCGCCCGCCTGGACGCGACGCCGTCCTTGATCCGGGATCGTCCCCGCCCGGGGGCGATCCTCTGGCGCCCCGCCGTTKCGGCCCGTGGTGCGACGGCCTTGGGAGAGCCCGGTGGGGCCGGCGCGCCGCGACCGGACGCATCCGGGTGGGCGGGCGGACCCCTGGCCTGGGTGATGGAGTCCGATCGGGCCGATCGTCGTGAGCCGGTGGCGCGGCACTCCGCTCCCGCGGCGACGAGGCCGACAACCCGCCCGATCGGTACGGCGCCGGGTGTTCCTCCCYTCCTCTCGGCGCCGCTGCCGCCAGCGCCCTCCTCGGTACGTCGGTTGGCCTCCGGCGAGCGGTTGCCCGCCCTCGCAGCCCGGTCCGGCCCGGCACGCTGCCTGGTGCTCGCCGTGCCGGCGGATGCCGGATGGCACGCGTGGCTGGAAGGCCGGCCGCTGGCTCCGTTCCGGGCGTGGGGCTGGGCAGCCGGATTCCAACTGCCGCCCGACGGCGGTCGGCTCCGCATCGACCACGACCGGACTTCACCCCACCGGGCAGTGGTGGGCCAGGCTGCGGCACTCGCCGCGCTCGTCCTGCTGGGAATCCCGGTCATGCTGGGAATCCCGGTCATGCGGTCGCGGCGGATGGCTCCCCCGGCTGCGACGCAGCCGGGGCGGGTCGGGAAGGTCGAACGGCCGTCATACCAGCGGCCGTCGTGTCACGTCGTGGTCGTTTCGCGGACGGTCGTTTCGCGGACGGTGCTGCCGCTGGCGGTCCTCGGACTGCTCGGGCTGACCGGGGCGTTCCTCGCCGGCACCGGCACCGGCACCGGCACCGGCACCAGCACCAGCACCAGCACCAGCACCGGTGCCGGGAAGGGACGGATCTGGCCGCTGTCAGGMGCCATGCTGGCCTGCCCGGACCTGACGCTGGTGGCACCCGATCCGGACGGGCCGGGCGGGCGGGCCCGTTCGCTCGGCCTGGACGTGGCCGCCGGCGGTGGACCGACGGGCCGGGTGCGGGTGTCCACGGTGGGGTCCGAGGTTCCAACCAAAGGGCTTGGACTACGGATGGACGCCCGTGGTCGACGTCACCTGGACCTTCCGCGGCCCTCGGAGAGCAGCRCCGTCACCGGCGTGGCGGGCAGCCGCGGATCGATCCTGGTGACCGCCCAGGGTGCGTCCGCCGGGGGACTGTCGGCCACCGTGACGGCCCGGGACAAAGACGGCGTCGGGTCAATGGACGGCGTCGGGCCGATTCAGGCGCGTTGCGAGCCGTCCCGGGCCCGGGTCTGGTTCACCGGACCATCGACCGTGGCCGGTCGGGATCCGGTGGTGATCTGGTCGAATCTGGCAGATGAACCGGCCCTGATCAACGTGCGGGTGCTTTCCGACGGACCGGCGACGTCGCCGCAGGACATCACCGTGCCCCCGGAGCACGCGGTGATCCGGCGACTCGCCTCCCTCGCACCGGAGGCCACCGCGACCGCGCTCGACGTCCAGGTGCGCTCCGGCCGGGTTCTCACCTGGGTCGCGGACCGGCCCAGCGCGGGGCGTACGGACTCGGTGCCGGGGACGGACCGGGCGGGGCGTGCGGATCCGGTGAGCCTTGTCCCGAGCACCTCCGCCCCGGCCCGGCGTCTCCTGCTTGGCGGGGTCGTCGTCCCRGCGGGGTCAGCGTCCTCGACGGCGCACCTGGTGCTCGCCGCACCGTTGCGGGAGGCCACGGTGCGCATCACGGTCCTCACGGGTACGGGTCGGCACACGCCGATCGGCCTGGAGGCCGTCGTCGTGCCCGCCACGGGTGCGATCACCACGCCCGTGCCGCTGCCGGCGGGCGCCGCCTCGGCGGTCCTGGTCGAATCGGCCGATGACGCACCGGTGCTCGCCGGACTGGCCGCACCGTCGGGCCGGGCGGGAGAGCGGTCGACCGGCTCGGCCGGCGGATCCACCTGGGTCGGCGCCACCAGCCTTGATCCTCCGCTCGACCCGCGCGGGCTCGACGCGTACGGCCAGGCGGTCGGCCTCTCCGGGCCGACGGGGCTGGCCGCCGGGGCGGGATCCGCGCCGGACGCGGTCGTCTCCCTCCCACCGGTGCCGCCCGGCGCGACCGGCGTCGTCGTGCTCGCAGCTCCGGCGGGAGCGGTCACGGCGTGGATCGACGGCGAGCTGGTACGGGTACGGCCGGGCACCGTCGCGACTGCCCGCATGCCGATCGGACGGGCCGGTGGACGGCTTGTCGCGGTCGGCGGCCCGCTGGAGGCCACCGCCGTGATCGGCCCTCCCCCCGGTACGYCGGGGGAGGGCCGGGTATCCGGGGATCCGCCCCGTGGGCCTACCCCCTCCGGTTCCTCCGGCTCCACCGGCTCCGCGTCGTCGACCGCCGCGTCGTCGACCGCCGCGTCGTCGACCTTCGGGATGCCCAAGCCCGTGATGCYGCGGAGCATCTCCACCGTCGTTCCGTTGTGGGGGGCGTCGAGGCTCCTCGACGCTCCGGTCTCCATCGAGGATCCCACCGTCCTGTATCAGCGCGGCTAGGCCTGTGTCCGCCGACCTTCGACCTTCGCCTCGTGGCGGGCCGGGCACCGGTCGGCGTCCTCCCAGGACGTGCGGGAGGTTCGTGACGTTTCCGGTCTTCCGGGCCGTCAGCACCCCGCCCTGTCGGTGGCGTCGCCCGTCAGCGGCCGGAAGCGGCGAGAAAGACCCGACCGGTGCCGGTGAGGGTCAACGCGGCGGATCCGGCCAGCAGGGCGGACCGGCCCCCGCGCAACTCCACCGGGGCGACGGTCGTCCCGTCGTCGGCGGTGCCGGTCACCCGGACCGCACCCTCGATGGCCAGCAGCAGCATGGGCCGTCCCACGTCCAGGGCACCCCCGGTGCAGATCGCCTCGGTGAGGGCGAAGTCCCCGACGGGGACATCCCAGCCGCGGAGCAGACCACCGGAGGAGACCGCGAGGGTACGGGGCATGAGGATCGGTGCCGCGCTCGGAGTGGGATCGAGGATGCGTAGGAGCTCKTCGACATCGATGTGCTTGGGGGTGAGCCCGCCGCGCAGCACGTTGTCCGAGGCCGCCATGATCTCGATACCCAGGCCGGAGACGTAGGCGTGGAGCAGCCGCGCGGGCTGGAAGAGCCCCTCCCCGGGGCGCAGGGTGACGTCGTTCAGCAACAGGGCGGCCGCGATCCCGACGTCGCCCGGGTGCGCGGCCGCGAGCAGACCGATCAGATCGGCCGCCCGCGCGACGTCATCGGCTTCGGCGCCGTCCACCGCGGCCCCGTCCGTCGCCGTGTCGTCCGTTTCGGCGCTGGGCGGCCCCGGCGCCGTCGGCGCTGCCGCGCCGTACGGGCCGGCGGCGAGCCGGCGGGCCGTCGCTACGAGGCCGCGAACGAGGTCACGGGCGGGTTCGCGCGGCATGGTCAGCAGGGAGCGGAGCACCTGTGCGGCGCCGCCCGAGGGATCGTCGGCCAGTGGTCGGAAGGCGGCGGTGAGGGCCGGTGAGCCCAGCCGGGCGACGATGGCGAGGGTCCGGCCGGGATCACGCATGCCGGCGAGAGCCCGAAACGGGGACAGCGCGACGATCAGTTCGGGCTTGTGATTCCGGTCACGGTAACGTCGACGTGGATCGCCCAAGCCGAGACCGGCCGCGTCGTCCGCGTCGAAGCCGGCCCGGGCCTGCGCCAGGTCCGGGTGCACCTGCAGCGACAGCGCCTTCTCGGCGGCCAGCACCTTGAGCAGAAACGGCAGCTGACCGACGAGGTCGGTGGCCGGACGGCGGATGCCGTCGTCCTCGGCGAGGGCCGTCGCCACCGGATGGGTGCCGAGCCACAGCTCCGCGACCGGCTCACCGGTCGCGGCCGCCCCGAGCAGGTTCGGAATCGCGGTTGGGGACCCCCAGGCGTACGACTGCGCCTGACCGTGCAGTGGCAGGACCCGGGCGCCGGATGCCGTCGCCCGAGCGGGCTCGTTCCTGGTGGTCACGGTCTCCCTCGTGGTGGGTGTCCTGCGGCCGGCCAGCCACCGCGGCTCGGCTGTTCCTCGCTGTTGCTCGCTATTCCTCGTCGCCCCAGCCGTGGCCCTCCGGGTCGATCACGGCGGGGTCGACCCCCATCATCTCAGCCATCTCGTGGATGATCGCATCGAGGACGAGCTCGGCCAGGTCCTCGCTGTCGACGGCCCGCGCCTCGATCGGGCGGCGGTAGACGACGATGCGTCGCGGGGTTCCCGACCGACCCTTGCCGCCGGCCGGCTGGTAATGGGCGAGCGGGATCTCGTCATCGGTCACCGCCACCGGCGGTACGTCCTCGACGGCGAACTCGACGTCCGCGAGCTCAGTGGACCACCGGTGGTCGAGATGCTCGACGGCGTCCAAGACGAGATCGTCGAAGCGGTCGCCGCGGGTGGCGTAGGCGGGCACGTCCGGCGGAAGGAGAGTGCCCCGGATGCCACGGCCGCGCCGGTCGCGCCGGCGCCGTGGCGGGATCGRCCGGGCGACTGCCGGGAACCGCTCGGGCTCGGTCACCCTGTCAGCGTAGCGTTCAAGGATGGACGGTCGTCCGTCGATCGCGGTGAACTCCGCGCCGCTTCCGGMATCGCTCGGAGTGGTGCGCCGATCCGTGGGCGCGGCAACGACGGTTCCGGTCACATCCCTGCGCTCCATCCCCCATCGCTACCAGCTCGAGGACGGTCCATGATCTCAAAATCGCTCTGGATACGTGCTGAACGAGGGATATTGTATGCGGGCCGCGATGGCATGGTCGACGCCGCGTGACGATTAGTCGTCGCGCCACGCGACACGACCCGAGGTGGTGGCCGTCGTCCGTTCCGGGGGCTACCGTCCGGAACGTGAAGCCTCGGCGCTGCTCCCRCTCGGYCTGTTCCGCAGCCGCGGTCGCCACGCTCACGTACGCCTACGCKGAATCCACGGCGGTGTTGGGCCCRCTCTCCCCGTACGTCGAACCACACTCCTACGATCTGTGCGGCACCCACGCGGATCGGCTCACCGTGCCGCTTGGCTGGGCTGTGGTCCGGCTCGAGGCCGAGGCACCCCGTGAGGGGGGTCGTGAGGTGGCCGGGGACGATCTGGAGGCCCTCGCGGACGCCGTGCGTGAGGCGTCCCGGCGGGGAGGGCCGGAGCCCCCGCAGGGTCCGCAGGCCCCACCCCCGGGTGGCCGGCGGGGTCACCTGCGGGCCGTTCCCAGTCCGTCCTGATCCGGAGCGCTCCCACCTCTTGGCCGTCCCGGTCAGGTGGTCGTCCCGATCTTCCGTTTGTCCTGGTACCGGTGGTTCGGCGAGTGGTTCGGCGCGAGTTCGCCCGGACGCGGTTCCAGCGGTGTCGGACCCGGCGGATAAGGTCAACCGAGCCGGTCGCAGTAGTGGCCGCGCGGCCGGGAGGCACCATTCACCCGGTGCCGGGGGACACCAGGGAGAAGGGTTGGAAGGGATGCGTGACCTCTCGCGGATCTTCAAGGCGTACGACGTGCGTGGCGTGGTGCCGGCGGAGTTCGACGCCGACGTCGCCCGAGCCACCGGAGCCGCCTTCGTGCGGCTGCTCGGCGCCCCGCGGATCGTGACCGCGCACGACATGCGGGAGTCGTCGGTCCCGCTCGCCGAGGCCTTCGCGGAAGGGGCGGCCAGCCAGGGCGCGGACGTGATCGCCGCCGGGCTGGGATCCACCGATCTGCTCTACTTCGCCGCCGGTTCGCTGAACATTCCGGGTGCGATGTTCACCGCGTCGCACAACCCGGCGAAGTACAACGGCATGAAGCTCTGCCGGGCCGGCGCGGCACCCATCGGCCAGGAGACCGGGCTCGCCGACATCCGCGCGATGATCGAGGCGGGCATTCCCGCCGGTCCCGGTCGTCGCGGCACCGTGGCTCGGCGGGACCTGCTGGACTCCTACGTGCGTCATCTGCGCACCTTGGTCGACTTGGCGCAGATCCGGCCGCTGACGGTCGCCGTGGACGCGGGCAACGGCATGGGCGGGCTGACCGTCCCGGCCACCTTCACCGGGCTGCCGCTGACAGTGATCCCGCTCTACTTCGAGCTGGACGGCTCCTTCCCGAACCACGAGGCGAACCCGATCGAGCCGGCGAACCTGCGGGACCTGCAGGCCGCCGTCCGCAGCTCCGGAGCCGACATCGGCCTGGCCTTCGACGGCGACGCCGACCGCTGCTTCGTCGTCGACGAGCGGGGGGAGATCGTCTCTCCGTCGACCATCACCGCCCTGGTGGCCGATCGCGAGCTGGCCCGGGAGCCGGGGGGCACGATCATCCACAACGTCATCGTCAGCCGGGCGGTCCCCGAGCTGGTCACCGAGCGCGGGGGGGTCCCGGTCCGGACCCGCGTGGGCCACTCGTTCATCAAGGCCGAGATGGCCCGTACCGGCGCGGTTTTCGGTGGCGAGCATTCCGGTCACTTCTACTTCCGCGACTTCTGGCGAGCGGACTCCGGCATGCTCGCCGCGCTCCATGTGCTCGCCGCGTTGGGCAGCCAGGACCGGCCGCTGTCCGAGCTGCTCGGGGGGTACGCCCGTTACAGCGCGTCCGGTGAGATCAATTCCGAGATCGCGGACGCCGCGGCGGCGATGAACGTGATCGAGAAGGCGTACGCGCCGGACGCTGCCGACGTGGACCACCTGGACGGGTTGACGATCTCCTTCTCGGACGGATCCTGGTTCAACCTCCGCCCGTCCAACACCGAGCCGCTGTTGCGGCTCAATGTGGAGGGGCCCGACGACGCCACGATGCACCGGCTGCGCGACGAGATCCTCGCTCGGATCCGGAGCGGAAGGGAAGCCTGATGAGTCTCGACCCGCTGCTGTTGGAGATCCTTGTCTGCCCGTGCAGCAAGCACGGTGAGCTGCGGCCCGACGAGCTGAGCGGCGCCCCCGTGCTGGTGTGCCTCGCCTGCGACCTGGCGTTCCCGGTGCGGGACGACATCCCGGTGATGCTGCTCGACGAGGCGATCCCGTTCTCCGGCGCGTCGGCGTCGAACTGACGCCGCGGCCTCGACGTGTATCTCGACGAGGCGATCCTCGACGACACCGCCCGGATCGACGCCGGTCACGCCGGCGGTCTCCTGCCGCACATCGCCTCCGCCGCCCGCCAGGTCCGTCGCGGTGCCACCCTCGCCCAGGAGGCCGGGGTCGGTCGCCTCGCCGCCGACGGACGGCCCCGGGCGGTCGTCGTGGTGGGTGTGGGCGGCGCGGCGCTGGCCGCCGAGGTGCTCGCCGCCGTCGCCGGGCCGGCCAGCCCGGTGCCCGTCATCGGTCACCACACCTACGGCCTTCCGGGCTGGGTGGGGGTGGCCGACATCGTCCTCGCGGTGTCGGCGTCCGGTGCCTCCGCGGAGACCTGTTCGGCGGTGGAGGAGGCGAACCGGCGCGGCGCGCGGGTGGCCGTGGTCGCCCCTGCCGACACCCCCCTGGCCTACCTGGCCGGGGTGGCCGGTGCGCCCCTCGTCGTGACTTCGGCGGAGCGGCCCGCTCGTGCCGTCCTGTGGTCGTTGTCGCTGCCACTGATCATCGTCGCCCGGGCCCTGGGTATCGCGCGGGTGGCGGACGAGGCGATCGAGGCGGCCGCCGTCCGCCTCGAGGACGTCGCGACCCGTTGCCGTTCGTCCAGCGAGTCGTTCGTCAATCCGGCGAAGACGCTCGCGCTCGAGCTGGCCGGTACGTTGCCGCTCATCTGGGGAACCTCACCGGTGACGAACGTGGTGGCCGAACGTGCCGTCACCCAGCTCGCGACGAGCGCGAAGTATCCGGCCATCGCCGGGGCGCTGCCGCATCCCGCCCGCCACCAGGTCGCGCTGTTCGACGGTGCCTTCGGGGCGGGTCTCGCGGCGGCTGGCGACCCGGCGCGCGACGACCTCGACGACTTCTTCCGCGACCGCGCCGAGGAGGACGAGTCGATCCGGCTCCGCCTGGTCCTGCTGCGCGATCCCGACGTCGAACGTCCGGATGTCGCCCGGCAGGCCGAGGCGGCGGTGGCGGTGGCGGCCGAGCGAGGCGTCGGCGTCACCGAACTGCGCGCCGACGGCGGCGGGCCGTTGGAACGGCTCGCCTCACTCATCGGCCTGTTCGACTACACGGCCGTTTATCTCGCCTTGGCGCTCGGGGTCGATCCCGTGCAGGTACCCGCCGCCCACGACCTCAGGCGCTGACAGACCTCAGGCGCTGACAGACCGCCGGAAGGCGGGCTAGTGGGCGGCAGGCTGATCCCCTCTGCCGGATCCCGGTTCGGCGCCGTTCTGGGGTTGCTGCGGCTGTCCCTGGTTCTGCCCGCTCTGGTCCGTGCCGGGCTGGCCGAGCGGGGTGCCGCCTCCCTGCGGCTGCCCGCCCGTGCCAGGGAAGATCTGCTGACCCAGGTTCTGCAACAGGTCGCCGAGGCCCTGACCGGGTGCCGGCGCTGGCGGGGTGTTCTGCAGACCTCCCTTGATGCCGCGCGCGACGGTCGGATCGGCACCGGGCAACGGGACTACCGGCTGGTTGGCTAGGGCGGCCCGCATCGACTTGCTCCAGATGATCGCGGGCAGGTCGCCGCCGAAGACACGGGGCCAGGTCCGGCCGTCGGCGACGACGCCCCGCAGCGGGTGGCTCTCCGCTCCCATGGGATCGCCGACGGCTACCGCTGCGGTGATCTGCGGGGTAAAGCCGACATACCAGGCGGCCGAGAACTCGTCGGTGGTGCCGGTCTTGCCCGCCGAGGGGCGGTCGATGGCCGCCTTGGTCCCGGTCCCGTGGAGCGGGACGCCGGCGAGCACGCTGGTCACGGTGTCGGCGACACCCTTGGCGAGTACCTGTTCGCACTGCGGCGGCTGGGCGATGTCGATCGGGTCGTGGCTGGAGTCGACGGCCCCGGTGGCGAAGCGGGGCGTGCAGCGCACCCCGCCGCCGGCGATCGTCGCGTAGGCGTCGGCCATCTGCAACGGGGAAACGTACATGTACTGGCCRCCACCGATGGCGGTGGCCCCGTCGGTGGAGCCGATCTTGTCCGCCTTCGGCGGTGTGACGCCCAGGCGTTTGGCCATCTCCAGGACCGCCGGGATGCCGGTCTTCTCCGCGAGCTGCACGTAGAAGGTGTTCACCGAGTCCCAGGTGCCCTTGGGGATGTCGTAGATGCCGGCCTCGGCGGGATCGGAGTTCGAGAAACCCCTGGGGCAGTCGCCCTCACCGCGGTCCAACGGGAACTTCTTGCTCTCGTAGCAGGCCGGGGAGTAGAAGGCCGTCGAGGTGCCGTAGCCCTGTTCGAGCGCGGCGGCGAGCACGAAGGTCTTGAACGTCGACCCGGGCTGGAAGGTGGCGTTGGTCGGCAGCGGCACCACCGTCTGGTTGGCTGCTGTGTTCGAGCCGTACACCCGGTTCACTGCCATGGCGAGGATGTTGCCGGTACCGGGCTGGATGACGACCTCGGTCGCCGACACCCGGTTGCTCGGCGATATGGTCGAGTTGACGGCGTCCTGCGCCGCCTGYTGCACCAGTGGGTCGAGAGTGGTCCTGATGACCAGGCCGCCCTCGTAGATGCGTCGGTTGCGTTCCTCCAGGGTGGAACCGAGCGCCGGGCTCGCCCGCAGCTGGGAGCGCACGTAGTCGCAGAAGAACGGCGCCGACGACGTCTCGCAGGAGTCCGCGGCTGGCGGCGGGGCTTTCACGACGTTCAGCGGCAGCTGCTTCGCCGCCTCCGCCTGGATGGTAGAGACATACCCCTCGGCGGCCATCTTGTCCAGCACGGTGTTGCGCCGGGCCAGCGCGGCCTCCGGGTGAGCTGCGGGGTTGTACCGGGACGGACTCTGCACGAGCCCGGCTAGYAGCGCCGCCTGTTCGAGGGTGACCTGGGAGATGGGCACCCCGAAGTAGTGCTCGGCRGCGGTGCCGATCCCGTACGCGCCGTCACCGAAATACGCGATGTTGAGGTAGCGCTCCAGGATTTCGTCCTTGGAGAACCGCTTCTCGATGTCCAGGGCGTACCGGAGTTCCTGGATCTTGCGGTCCAGGGAGTCTCCGGCCACGACCTCTCGCTCCCGCGTGGTGCGGGCGTTCTGCAGCAGCACGTTCTTGACGTACTGCTGAGTCAGCGTCGAACCGCCCTGAGCGACTCCGCCGRCCTCGCTGTTGCGCAGCGCGGCGCGGAAGACGCCCTGTGGGTCGACGCCGCCGTGCTTGTAGAAGCGGGCGTCCTCGATCGAGACGATCGCCTCGCGCATGATCTTCGGGATCTCGTTGCCGGGCACGACGATGCGGTTCTCGGCGCCGCGCAACGTGGCAATCACTGATCCGTCGGCGGCCAGAATCGTCGAACTCTGCGGCAACGGAGGCGTGACGAGCTCGCCGGGCAGCCCGAGGAAGTGGTCCGCGCTTTCCTTGGCGAACAGGCCGACCGCACCGACGAACGGCAGGGACAACAACGCGACGACCAGCCCCAGAACGATCGCCGTCAGCCCCATCTTCTTCAGGACCCGACGCCGGTTCACGGGCGGACGGGGGTTGAGCGGCCTACCCGCTCCACCGGCCCCGGCCGCGCCGGCTGCGGCCGGACCGTCGCCCGTGCCGCCGGGGGAGCGACGCGCGGAAGCGCCGTCGTCCGCATAGGTGACGCCGCTCGCCACGTTGCCCGGCCTGGCGGATCGGGATGGCCTGGCGGATCGGGATGGCCTGGCGGATCGGGGCGATGCGGCGGATCGGGGCGATGCGGCGGATCGGGGCGATGCGGCGGATCGGGGCGGGGCGGGGGCACGTTCCGGCGCGACGGCGCGCGACGGGACACCCGGCCGGGCCGGCTTGCTCGGGTCGGCCGGCTTGCTCGCGCGCGGGGGCGGGGTGGCTTGAGATGGAGTGCTCGACTCCCGTCCGACAGACGTCAACGTCACCCCCTCCGTGGACCGGCGCAAGGGCCGGAGTCTTCCTGGGACCTGTCCAGCATGCGTGAGCCGGCACTTGGTCGCTCACCGGCATCACCGCCTCGAACCCGGTGCGACGTGGCAGCGGGTGCGCGCCGGGTTCGAGGCGGTTGGTGCGGACGGTCTGATTCCTAGGTAACGCTAGACGAGCGTTTCACCGGCGGACCAGCCGCCACGTCCGGTGTGTGCGGTACGCCCCACATTGTTTAGCAGACGTTAAGGAAGTGTGGATCTGATGGTGCGTGTCCCGGCTGGTCCGGGCGGGTGCGGCCGGATGATGGGCTGGCTGCCTGCCGGGGACCGGTGAGGGCGGCGGGGGTTACCGGCCCGGCGGGGGTTACCGGCCCGGCGGGGGTTGCGGGGCCGTGGGGTAGGGGGGTGGCGGGGATTGGTCTTGGGCCGTCGGGTACTGGGCCGTCGGGTACTGGGCCGTCGGGTACTGGGCCGTCGGGTACGGGGAGAAGACGGGAGAGGGTATCGATCTCGGCCGGTTCGCCGTCAGCCGATGGTAGGCACGCCGGGTTCGCTCGGCCAACACGGCGGACAGGTAGGCCCAGCCCGGCGTGCCGGGCGGCGGCGGTGGTGTCACGACGGCCCGCACCTGCCGGACCAGCCCGCTGCCGAGGCGTTCGAGGGCCTGCGGGGACAGCTCGTGCGCCCGGCCGAGGAACTGGCGGGCACGCAGGGCCAGAGCATCATCCAACCCGGTGAGGTCGAGGGTGGCGGCCCAGCCGACGAGCTGGGGCGGGACGGACGGCGGCGCTCCGCCAGGGCGCGGCACGCTGGCCTGCAGGACGACCGTGCCGGCGAAGACGTCCCCCAGCCGCTTCGCGTGTTTCGACACCAGCATGCTGATCACCGCGGGCAGGCCCAGTAGCAGTCCGGGACGTTCGACGACCGCCCCGACCAGACCCCGGGCGAACGCGTGCCGGAAGTGGATGGGACCTCCGTCGTCGCGGACGACACGCAGCCCCATGGCCATCTTGCCGAGGGTCCGCCCGCGCGTCAGCGTCTCGCAGGTGACCGGATACCCGAGCACGACGCCGACGTAGACCAGCAGGAATACYGCGGCGATCAGGGCGTCGTTGTCGGGCCGCACGATCAGCAGGGCCGCGGCGCCGACCGCGTAGAGGATGTAGAGCTGGATGAGCAGGTCGAGCAGGCCGGCGATCAGACGGGAGCCCAGCCGAGCCACCCGCAGTTCGATGGTGATCGCTTCACCTGTGACGATCGCCTCACCCGTGAGGACACCCGTGCCGGCGAGACCGGCGGATCCCTTTCCCGTGACGACCTGGTTCATCTGGGCCCCCCGGGACCTCGATGKGTATCCGGACATCACCTTATGGCTTACGCCGCCCGGTTCGATCCTCCTCGCCGGGTGGTGCCGCCGACGGCGGTGAGGACGGTTCGGACGCGTGCGGCTCGAGGTCTGGGAGGATCTCGACGGGCTGGGAGGATGAGACCRCCATGGATCTCGATGCGTACGTCGCCGTGCACCGTCCGGAATGGGTCCGGCTTGGTCGGCTCGTCGACAAGGCCGGCCGGCCGCGGCGGATGGCACCGGACGAGCTCGACGAACTGGTCGAGTTGTACCAGCGCACGGCTACCCACCTCTCGGTCATCCGCAGCCGGTCGTACGACACGACCCTGGTCGACGATCTGACGAACCTGGTGGCGCGAGGCCGGGCGGCGGTGGGCGGCGCACCCGACCCCGGCTGGCATGTCGTCGGCCGTTTCTTCGCGGTGACGTTTCCGGTGGCCGTGTACGAACGCCGATGGTGGGCTGTCGCGACGGCGCTCGGTTCCCTGCTCGTCGCGCTGGCCGTCGGTCTGTGGGTCGTGCACGACGCCGAGGTGCAGGCGAACCTGCGTGCGCCGGACGCGGTCGCGGATCTGTGCCGCCACGACTTCGCGTCCTACTACACCGAGAATCCGGCCTCGTCCTTCGCCAGCCAGGTGTGGACGAACAACGCCTGGGTGGCCGCGCAGGCGGTGGTCTCCGGGGTGCTGCTGGGTCTCCCGACCCTGCTGGTCATGTTGCTGAACGCGCTGAATCTCGGCGTCGTCGGCGGATACATGTCCAGCTGTGGGGAGAGCGGGCAGTTCTTCGGCCTGATCCTCCCGCACGGCCTGCTGGAGCTCACGGTCGTGTTCGTCGCGGGCGGGGTCGGGCTGCGTCTCGGTTGGACGATCATTGCGCCGGGTCCGCGCAGGCGGGTGGAGGCCTTGGCCGCCGAGGGGCGCGCGGCGGTGGCCATCACGATGGGGATGGCGCTCGTGCTGGCCGCCTCCGGGCTGATCGAGGCGTTCGTGACCCCGTCGGGGTTGCCCACGGCGATCCGGATCGGGATCGGCGCGGTAGCGTTCGGCGRCTTCATCGCCTACGTCCGGCTGTATGGCGGCCGGGCGGCCGCGGCCGGAGAGACCGGTGACATCGACACCGGACGCGGCGGCGCCGACCTGCTCCCGGTGGCCTGAGCGCGGGTACACCGACTACCCGGCACCATCTCATGGGTGGCGAGCACCATCGGTTTTCAGAACGGGGGCTCCGGCCGTGGTTGAAAGCCACTGCTCGGTGATCCTCCTGAGCTCGCCGCTGGCGGTCAGTTCCGCCAGCGCGGCGTTGACGTTGCGCACCAGCGGATTACCCTTCTCGAACAGCAGGCCGAACTGCTCGGGCTCGCCGGTCGAGGGAAACTGACCGATGATGACGGAATTCTCGATCTCGGTGGCGGTCAGTTTGAACGCGGTGGGCAGGTCGACGACGATCCCGTCGATCGGGCCGTTCTCCAACGCGGTCTCGGCCTCGTTGGTGTCGTTGAAGACGGCCGGCTGCGCTGCCGGTTTCACCTGCTTGTTGATGGCGGTCAGACTCGTCGTGCCGATCGCGGCGCCGAGCTTGGCGTTCTTCAGCCCGGCGAGAGTCGTCACGTGCGCGATACGTGAGGATCTGAGCGCCACGACGGCCTGCGCGACGTCGTAGTAGCCGCTGCTGAAGTCGACTGCCTGCCGCCGTTCCGGCGTGATCGAGATCTCGTTGATGTCGAAGTCGAAGTTCTTCGCGCCGGGTGCGAACGAACTGTTGAACGGCACGTTCATCCAGTGCACCTGCGCCGCGGTGAAACCGAGTTTCGCGGCGACGGCGTAGGCGACTGCGCTCTCGAATCCCTGGCCGCTCTCCGGTCTGCCGTCGGCGAACCACGGCTCATATGCCGGTGAGCCGGTGGCGATGGTCAGCTGGCCGGGCTTGACCAGGTGAAGGGAGGCCGACCCGGTGGTGCCCGACGAGCCCGGGGTCGAACCACCCGACGACGCGCAGGACGCGAGTGCCAGTACCGCCGCGACCACCAGCGCGAKAGCGGCAGGCCGCCGTGGGCGTTGCATGGAAGACCTCCTGAGATGCCCCACCCTCGCGGATGGGCGCCGGAGCGCGGACTCTCGGGTCGCGCCGGCCTCGGGCCGGGCGGTGGGAGGGGCATGGTGTGCCTCGGCCGGCCAAGAACCGCGGAAACCGGCCTCCTGGACAAGGGCGCGACGCGGTCGGTGCGATGTCCCGTGACGCCGCCTTGGCAGCGGCCATCCCCGGACCATGCTGGTCAGAGTACCGTCTACCGCCACGGAACCATCCGGGGACACCGGCCGGCCCGGCCGGCACCTCGCGAAATCACCTTCGATGATTTCGCTGAGATAGTCGTCTAGAGCCGGCCGAGGGATTTCAGGGTGAGGTAGATGTCGGTGACGGCCGCCGCGTAGCCGCTCGGCGGTGCGTCCACCACCTCGACCCCGCGGCGGCGCAGCGTCTCGGTGAGCTCCCGTCGCCGCAGCAGAGTCTGTTCGGCCGCCGCGGCCGCGTACACCTCACGGACGTCACCTCGGCCGGTCGTCATCTCGTCCACGCGCGGGTCGCGCAGCGCCGCGACCACGACAGTGTGCCGCGCGGCCAGCGTCGGCAGAGCCGGGAGCAGCCCCTCCTCGATCACCGCTGGTACCAGGTCGGTGAACAGGACGACCAGGGACCGCCGCGAAGTCCCGCGCAGCACCGTCGACACGATTCCGCCATGATCGGCCTCGATCAGGGCCGGTTCCAGGGTGGCCATCGCGTCGCTCATCCGGGCGAGCAACCCGTGATCGTGCCCGCCTGGCAGGGTGATCCGAGGAACGCTGTCGTGCGCCACGAGACCCACCTGGTCACCCGCGCGTAGCGCCACCGCGGTGAGCAGCAGCGCGGCGTCGAGCGCGTGGTCCAGTCGGGGGGTATCGCCGATTCGCCCGGCCGAGGTCCGACCCGTGTCGAGTACGCAGACGACCCTGCGGTCACGCTCCGGTCGGAAGGTACGGACGACGACGGTCCCGCGCCGGGCGGTACCCCGCCAGTCGATCAGCCGAACGTCGTCGCCGATCACATAGTCCCGCAGGCTGTCGAACTCGCAGCCGGCGCCCGCGCCGCGGATGGCGACCTCGCCCTCGACCTCCCGCAGCCGCGCGAGAGCGGCCGGCAGATGGCGGCGTGACGTGAACGGCGGCAGCACTCGGACCCGCCATGCGCAGTGATGCCGTCCCTGCCGGCCGGCGAGGCCGAGTGGCCCCAGCGAACGGATCGTGATGCGGAACGGCTCCCGGTCGCCGCGCCGGGTCGGATGCAGCGTCGTCTCCAGGAAGCGCCGCTCCCCCGCCGGAACGGTGACCCGGTGCTCCCGCGGCCGGGACCCCGAGGACGGCGGCCAGGCGTCGCGGATGTGGGCACGCACCGTGCGGGTGCCGCCGTTCGTGACGCCGAGCACCAGCGGAACGGGCTGACCCAGCCGCCCGGCGGTCGGTCCGGAGCGGCTGAACTCCAGCGTGCGGACCCCACCCGCCAGGGCGAGGTCGAGGGCGACCAAGCCCACCACCACCAGGTCGACCAGCACGAGGGTCAGGCCCGGGGCGGGGGACAGGACGACGACCAGCGCCCCGAACAGGGCCAGTGCGACGGTACGGCCGGTGATCGCCACCGTTTCCGCCTACCGGGGCACCGGAACGGTGGCGAGTACCTGTTCGAGCACGACATCGGCCGTCACGCCGTCCAGTTCGGCCTCCGGACGGAGGCTGATCCGGTGCCGCAGGGTTGCCCGGGCCAGCGCCTTGACATCGTCGKGGGTCGCATAGCCGCGTCCCGACAGCCACGCCCAGGCCCGGGCCGTCGCCAGCAGCGCGGTGGCGCCGCGGGGGGACACCCCGAGCTGTACCGACGGTGCCGCGCGGGTCGCCCGGGCCAGATCGACGATGTAGGCCAGCACCTCCGGGTGGACTGCGACGGTGAGCACCGCGGCGCGGGCCGCCGCGAGGTCCGCTGGTCCCGCGACCGGGTGGACCCCCGCGGCGGGCAGGTCGGWGGGGTCGAACCCGTCCGCATGGTGGGCGAGGACACGGACCTCGTCGTCGCGGGGCGGCAGTGGCAGCGTCACCTTCACCAGGAAGCGGTCGAGTTGCGCCTCGGGAAGCGGATAGGTGCCCTCGTGTTCGATCGGGTTCTGGGTGGCGAGGACTGCGAAGGGGGCCGGCAGCGGCCGCGGGACGCCCGCCACACTGACCTGACGCTCCTCCATCACCTCCAGCAGGGCGGCCTGCGTCTTCGGCGGAGTCCGGTTGATCTCGTCGGCCAGCAGGAGGTTGGTGAAGACCGGGCCCTCCCGGAAGGTGAACTCGGAACTGCGGTTGTCGTACACCAGCGAGCCGGTGACGTCGCCGGGCATGAGGTCCGGGGTGAACTGCAGGCGCTTGGTGTCCAGTGCCAACGCGGTCGCGAGCGTGYGGACCAGCAGCGTCTTCGCGACGCCGGGCACCCCCTCGAGCAGTGCGTGTCCCCGGCACAGCAGGGCGATGACGAGCCCGCTGACCGCCGCGTCCTGACCGATCACCGCCTTGGCCACCTCACCGCGCAGCGCGATCAGGGACCGGCGGGCCGTCTGCGCGTCCGGTGGTGCCGGCTGCTCTCCCGGACCCGGCGCCGCGGCGGACGACGATGCGGTCGAGGGCGGGGGGGCTGTCGTCGGCGCGTCGATGCGCGGGGATGTCACCGTATGCCTACCTGTCGATCGAGCTCGTCGAGCGCGTGGGCCAGCGCCAGCAGCGCCGCGTCCTGCGTATCGCGTCGAGGGGCGCCGACGCCGGCCCGGGGAACGCCGGCCCGGGGAACGCCCGCCGCGGCGGTCCGCTCGGATCCGCCGTCGCGATACCGTCCGGCCCCGCCGGATGCCGCCCGCTGTCCGTTCTCGGCCGGGTAGCGGCCTGACTGGTACCAGTCCCTGGCCCGCCSGAGGTGACCGGGCGGTCCGGCGGTCTGCGGCGGCATGCCCGAACCGTACAGGAGCGATCCGATCTCCGAGGGTGACCGTCCCGTCTGCTCGCTGGCAGTGGTCACCAGAGCGACGGGATCGGGGCTCAGGGAACCGGCGGGGGTCCAGATCAGGGGCAGGCCCATCCGTTCGGCCAGCCGGACGCGCGTCCCGGCCCGCAGCGCGTCGGCGGTCCTGTCCCGGGCGTGTGCCGCCGCGTACAGTCGCCCGCGTCCCTCGACCGTCTCGGCCGCCCGGACGACCACCGGAAGGGGCTCCGGCACCGGCGGCCCGAGCCGCCGGCCACGCCACAGCGCCAGCAGCGCCAGGACGACGACGATGTGCAGAAAGGTCCACCAGAAGGCGGACGGCAGCAGATCCATCATGCTTTTCGTGCCGACCCCGCCGGCCCCACCCGCGTCGGGTGTGATCCAGGACAGTACGGGTTGCCGGGCGAGCAGGCCGAGGGCCAGCGCYGCGTTCCCCGTGCGGCCGAGGTGTTCGTTGGTGAGGAACCCCGCCGAGCCGAGCAGTACCAGCCGCCCGCCACCGGCGCGTGGTGAGCCCGATCGGGTGGGGGTCAGCACGGCGAGGCGTGCCTCGCCGTGCGGGTCGCCGTAGCACAACGAGACCGCCATGTCGCCGAGACCGGCTCCGTCGCCCTGGCGGGTGAAGGTCTCGTCGGCGCCGATCGAGGTTGTTCCGGCCGTGGTCGCCTCGGGCAGGAGGCACCGTGGATCACTCTGCTCGCCGCTGGGCGCGGAGCCTGCTGTGACCACCCCGACATTTAGGGCACCGAGCACCGTGGCGTCCGGCGCCACGAGGACGACGTCGGCGCCCTGCCAGACCCGTCCGAGCAGGGCGATCAGCTCGTCATGGGTGAGCCGTCCCGGATGGACGACGACCAGCGTCGCCCTACCGCCCGCCCCGGCTGGACCGACCCCGCCGCCCAGACCACCGGGGTTCGGCCCCTGCTGCCGGCCGCCGGAAGGGTTGTCCGTGGCGGAGACGATGATCCCGCGTGCCCGCAGGATCTCGGCTAGGGCCCGGGTTCCTCCGGGCTCGGCGGAGGCCACGTCCAGGTAGGCCTGGCCGTCGGGCCGCCCGGCCAGCGCCGAGACGACCACGTAACAGAGGACCAGGACGCCGAGGACGGCCACCACGAGGATCCCGCGGCGCACCGCTGGGGGCCTGGGACCGCTGCGCAACGCGCTCGGCGACCCCCGCCCGGACCGGCCGCCGGCCGTCCCGCCGCCACCGAGATGGTCGCCGGTGATCGCCGGGGCGCCGGGGATGGTCATGCCGGGACCGCGAGGGTGCCGGTGCCGCCGGTGCCGCCGGTGCCGTCTGTGCCGTCTGTGCCGTCTGCGCCGTCTGTGCCGTCTGTGCCGTCTGCGCCGCGACGCAGCTGGATCAGGGCGCGGTCGGCCTCGACCAGGACCCGGTAGCCGGCCGCGGACCCCGGGCGCCCGCCGTACCAGATCTCGCTGAAGACCTCGACCGCCGCGGCGAGCGCCGCGGCCGGCTCGAACGCCGTGCCGGGTCCATCGCCCGCCGCGCCCGTCGTCGCGCCCGGCCGGTCCGTTCCGCCCCGGGGTTGCCCGCCGTCGGGGGACGGCGCGATTCTCGCCACCTCCTCGACGAGTTCACCGGCCGTACGGCCGGGGCGCGGATCGAGCACGCCCTTCTCCTCCAGCATCCGCACGATGGCCCGTAGCCGGGACCGAACCGCCTCCGCATAGGCTCCGCCGGCGGCGTGGCCGTCAGCCTCGGCACGCAGCTGCGCCGCGGTTGACGAACTGGACAGGTCGTTATCCTCCCGCCTGGTACGCGCGCTGCGGCGCACCGGGCCGAGCCACCACCGCAGCGCCACCGCCACGACGACGAGTACGAGGACGAGCGCGAGGACCCCGAGACCACCCGACCCTCCGCCGAGGCCGTCTCCGCCGGGGAGCAGCCAGTGGACCAGATCCCCGATCCTGTCGTCGATCCACCGGACCGCCCGGCTCCACCAGCTGGGTTCGGAACTTCTGTAGAGGTGCCTGGAAAGTTCCCGCCGAGCCTCCTCCCGAGCTCCGTCCCGAGTGACAGGACCGCCGAGCGTCATCCGGA
Source organism: Frankia sp. CgMI4 (assembly GCF_001756285.1). Classification (NCBI taxonomy): domain Bacteria; kingdom Bacillati; phylum Actinomycetota; class Actinomycetes; order Frankiales; family Frankiaceae; genus Frankia; species Frankia sp. CgMI4. The sequence continues at coordinate 63,948 of NZ_MAQZ01000043.1, read as the reverse complement.
GGGCCGCAGGCCGGCGGTGCGGGCGCGGGCCGCCTCGGCGAGGGTCACGTCCAGACCCTCGCGTCTGATCCTGAGGTCGACGTAGAGCAGGACGACGGCTCCGGAGACGATCGGCGTGGAGATCGCGGTGGCGAGCAGACTGCCGATCGCCTGGACGATGTAGCCGGTGACGGTGAGATCACCCCTGATCGGGTCGCCGAACACCGACTCGGAGGAGGCCATCACGATGCTGGCGGCGATGGCGAAGATCGCACCGAGGAACCCCGCCACCAGCATGGCGAGCAGCAGAATACCGAACGTCCGCCACCATGATCCACGCACGATCGCGATCGACCGTCGCAGCGCGTCGCGCACGGTGCCGCCCTCGAGGACGYACGCGGGCGTGGCCAGCGCCAGGTAGACCCCGACGACGATCGCCCCGACCAGCAGCGCGATCAGCCCCARTACCACCGACAGCGCCACGATGACCGTGAGGCCGAGCAGGCCGGGCAGCCGCGGCGCGACCCRTCGGACCGCGTCGATTGTGGTGATTCGGCTTCCCAGGATCGCCTCGCTCACCACGACGCTGAGCACCCCGGAAAGAAAGAGCCCGAGGATGAGATCGAGACCGAGCATCGCGACGGTGATGGCGGCCCTGGCGCCCGGCGACGCGTCCTCGCCGCTGATCGCGACGGTGGTGGACACCGTCTCCACCACCGCCGCGGCCGCCACCGTCACCCCGACGGTCGCGCCGGGATTCGTGCGGATCGTGGCGAACGTGCCGTCCAGGATCTCGCCCAGAGCGAGGGGGCGCAGCGGGATGATGYCCGGTTTCGGGACGGCCGGGCCCCACCGCCACTGTCCCCACGGGCCCTGCGGGGCGCCGGGCGGCGGGGTGCCGGGCGAGGCCCAACCGGGTCCGTCGGCCATCGGTGTGTCTCCACTCGTCGCGGTCGGTGTCGAGGTTCGGTGTCGAGGTTCGATGTGTCGAGGTAAGGATGCCGTGCTTGTGGTGGGCATGCCGCGGCCACTGTGAGGATTCTGTGCTCTCGGCCAGGATGGATGCTGGCGATGCCGGCGGAATTACGCGGTCTGGCCGGGATGTGCTGGCCGGGACGTGCCGGCCGGGACGTGCCGGCCAGGCCGGCCCCACCTCGGCTGCGGGGCCGGTGGCCGACCGCGTCGCCCGGGATTGTCCACAGCCGCTTCGCGACTGCCGGGGGCGGTATCCACAGATCACCACTCGGGGCTGGTCGGCCCGCGGCCCGCGGCTGATCCTTCCTGTCATGCCTCGAGCCACGTTGTCCCTGCTCACCAGGAATCTTGCGATTCTCGCTGATCTGATCATGCCGCTTGCCTGCGCCGGATGCGGCGACTGGGGGGCGTCGGCGTGCCCGGCGTGTGTCGCCGAGCTTCGTGGTCCCGTGTTCCTCGCCGCCGCGGGCTCCCTGGCCACCCCGTGGCGGCGAGGGCTGCCGCCGTGCCTGGCCGCCGCCCGCTACGCCGACCGGGTCCGGGCGCTCCTTCTCGCCTACAAGGAGCGTGGCCGGCGCGACCTGGCCGGTCCGCTGGGCGGTGCGCTCGCCCGCGCGGTAGCGCGGGCGGTGTCGTCGGGCGCGGTGGGTGCCACCGACGTGCATCCCGGTCGCTGTCCTCGCGGGCGCGGTGTGGTGCTGGTCCCGGTGCCTTCGAACCGCGCCGCGCGGCGTCGGCGTGGTTTCGACCACCTCGAGCTGCTGTGTTCCGTGGCGGCCGCGGTCCTGCGCCGACGCGGGCACCGGGTCGGAATCGCTCCCGTGCTGCGGCCGGTGCGGCACACGGCGGACCAGGCCGGGCTGGGGGCGGCGGCACGGTTCGTCAACCTCACGGGCGCCTTCGGCCTGGTCGGTCCTGCCCGCACGGCCCGGCTGGTGCGGGCCGCCGACGATCTCTCGGACGGACCTCCCGCGGACCCGCGCATCGTCGTGGTCGACGACGTACTGACGACGGGAGCCACGGCGGGTGAGGCGGTACGGGCCCTACGAGCCGGCGCCCTGCGGGCGAGCGCCGTCGCGGTGGTGGCCGCTTCGGGCCCGACGCGCGGACGGGACCGCTTGCTCGCAATGACGGGGCCGTCGGGGTGAAACTACCAGTACGCACCGCCTGACCAGGCAGTCGGCGCAACGGCCGAGTGGCCCGACGGAGCGGGAGTGACCGCTTGTCGGTCGCAGTGCACTCGTCGTGCGGATACCGGGCCGGCGGACGGAGTAGCGCCGCCGCTGAAGGGAAGGGAGCCGAATGCGGGCAGCCAGCCGCAGAACGTTGGGAAGGTGCGACAACCGTAGATAGGGCGCCCGGGGGATCGTCTCGGCCCCGCGGAGACGGTTCCCTCCGGAAGTTCCGAGACACCGGCGCACGGTCGGCAGCCTTGGCGAGGGCCGTGGGCGTCGGACAGGCGAACAGGAGGTGGATCGCGTGGACATCGTGGTCAAGGGCAGGCACACCGCGGTTCCGGAACGGTTCCGCAATCATGTCCAGGCCAAGCTCGCCAAGTTGGAACGGCTGAATTCCAACATCATCCGGGTGGATGTCGAGCTGTCGAAGGAACGCAACCCCCGGCTGTCCGACGTCTGCGACCGGGTCGAGCTGACCGTGTACTCACGGGGTCCGGTGATCCGGGCCGAGGCCGCCGCGGCCGACTGCTACGCCGCCCTCGACCTGGCCGCCGGCAAACTGGCCGAGCGGCTGCGCCGGGCCGCCGACCGGCGGGTCCGCCACCACGCCAACCACGCTGGAGCCAAGCCGACCGGGATCACCTCGGTTCCGCTCGGCAGTCTCATGCCGTTGGAGGGCACGAAGCCGGCGGCTGCCCTACCGACCGGTGCCGAGGAGGCCGGTGCCGCCGGAAGGAGCGGCAGCGGCGGATCCAGGCCGGTCGTCGCCGCCCCGGCCGACGAATCCACCGCCAGGATCGGTGCGGGCGAGCAGAGCGAGCAGGCTCCGCTGATCGTCCGGGAGAAGACCCACGAGGCGGAGCCGATGTCGCTGGAGGAGGCCCTGTCCAACATGGAACTGGTGGGGCATGATTTCTATCTCTTCCTCGACGTCGATCTTGGCCTCCCCAGCGTCGTCTACCGGCGGGTCGGTTACGACTACGGTGTCATCCGGTTGTCCGGTTCGGCGGCGGCCGRCAGGTCGGGGCCGGCGGGCGCCGATCAGCGGGACGAGCGGCCGTCGCCAACCCGAGGCGCCTTCGTGAGCTCGGCCGCCGCCGTTTAGACGATCTGAAGGCCGCGTCCGCCGGCCGACGTGCGACCATTTGCCTCGGGTGTCGGAGTACACGGCGCACCGCCCCGCGTGGAGGCACGCGGGGCGGTGCGCCGCGGGCAGTGGTCCAGGGAGGTCAGATGACGGTGGAGGAGCAGCGCTCTGAGGAGATGCTGCCGACGCCATCGGAGGCGAACCCCATCCGGGTGCTGATCGTTGACGACCATGCGCTGTTCCGGCGTGGGCTGGAGATGGTGCTGGGGCAGGAGGTTGACATCGAGGTCGTCGGGGAGGCCGCGGACGGTGCCGAGGCGGTGACCATGGCTAAGGAGATGGCGCCGGACATCGTGCTCATGGATGTGCGGATGCCGCGCCGTGGCGGGATCGACGCCACGAGCGCCATCAAGGAGGCTGTCCCGAGCGCCAAGATCGTCATGCTGACCATCAGCGACGAGGAGGCCGACCTCTATGACGCGATTAAGGCGGGGGCCATGGGCTACCTGCTGAAGGAGATCTCTATCGACGAGGTCGCCGCGGACATCCGCGCCGTGTACGGGGGGCAGAGCCTCATCAGCCCGTCCATGGCGTCGAAGCTGCTCAGCGAGTTCGCAGCCATGATTAAGAACAAGGATGACCGTCCGCAGCTCCCTACCCCCCGGCTGACCGACCGGGAGATGGAGGTGCTGCGGCTCGTCGCCAAGGGCATGAACAACCGTGACATCGCCAAGCAGCTCTACATCAGTGAGAACACGGTCAAGAACCACATCCGCAACATCCTGGAGAAGCTCCAGCTGCACTCCAGGATGGAGGCGGTCGTGTACGCGGTCCGGGAGAAGCTGCTCGAGATCACCTGAGGCCCGGTCGGGGGGGCGTCACCGCGGCGCGGGATCGTCCGGTAGGAGCGATCCCACCCAGCAGTCCCTCCGGTTACCGTCGCCCAGCAGCAGGGCCCGGCGCAGGGTGCCCTCCACGGTGAAGCCGGCCTTCTCGGCCACGCGGCGAGACGCGAGGTTGCCCACCGCGGCCCGCCACTCGATCCGGGCCAGCCCCAGAGCTCCGAAACCCCAGCGGGTCAGCGCGGCAACGGCCTGGGAGGTCACTGCCCGCCCGCGCGCCGGCGCCGCGCACCAGTAACCAATCTTCGCGTCGCCGTCGCCGGAGAGATCCGTCAGTCCGACCGAGGCAAGGAGTTGCTCGGTCGTGGCATCCACCACCGCGAACAGCGCCCCGGTCCCGCTGGCCCAGCTCTGCGGCGACTGGCGTGAGACAAAGTCCACCGCGTGTTGGTACAGATACGGCGTCGGGACTCTCGTCCACCGGCTTATCTCCGGGTCCTGGCAGGCCAGGTGTACGGCGTCGGCGTCCCGGGGGTGCYAGGGGCGCAGATGCAGACGGCCCGCCGTGATCTCCGCCGGTTCGAGAGGTGCCATGCTCCAACCTTGCACCGGCCGCCACCGTTGCCGCCGATCCAGGGCACCCATCCGCGCTCCCGGTCGTTGGACAGTGCGGCGTGKCATGGGCGGACCATGCACGCCGTGTTGTCATCCCGTTCTGGTCGTTCCCGTCCGTACGACCCCTGGCCTCGCTCGCCGGCACCCCTTCCCGTCGCCCGCTCCTCACCGGTCCCAGCCGGAGGAACCGCGCGCGGATGGATGTTGTAGGCGGCTGTCGAAGGGCTAGCATCGTGGGGTCGGTGACCTCGCCGACGCGCCTGCCGGAGGAGTTTCGCCCGTGGTACTAGACAAGATCTTGCGTGCCGGCGAGGGCCGGATCCTGCGCAAGCTCAAGGCGATCGCCGAGCAGGTGAACCTGATCGAGGACGACTTCACCGGCCTGTCCGACGGTGAACTGCGAGGCATGACCGACGAGTTCCGCCAGCGGCTCGCGGACGGGAAGGAGACCCTCGACGACCTGCTGCCCGAGGCCTTCGCCGCCGTGCGCGAGGCGGCGCGGCGCACGCTGGGCCAGCGGCATTTCGATGTGCAGATCATGGGGGGCGCGGCCCTTCATCTCGGCAACATCGCCGAGATGAAGACCGGTGAGGGCAAGACGCTGGTCTCGACCCTGCCGACCTACCTCAACGCGCTGGCCGGTAAGGGTGTGCACGTCATCACCGTCAACGACTACCTCGCCCAGCGCGACGCCGAGAACATGGGCCGGGTCCATCGTTTCCTCGGCCTCACCGTGGGGGTGATCCATCCGCAGATGCCGCCGCCGGTCCGGCGGGCCCAGTACGCCTGCGACATCACCTACGGCACCAACAACGAGTTCGGGTTCGACTACCTCCGTGACAACATGGCCTGGAGTTCGGAGGAGCTCGTCCAGCGTGGCCACAACTTCGCGGTCGTCGACGAGGTGGACTCCATCCTCATCGACGAGGCCCGCACGCCGTTGATCATCAGCGGTCCAGCGGATCATCCGACCAGGTGGTACACGGAGTTTGCCCGGATCGCCCCGCTGCTCGAACGCGATGTCGATTACGAGGTCGAAGAGGGSAAGCGGACGGTGGCCATCACCGAGTCCGGGGTTGAGAAGGTCGAGGACCAGCTCGGCATCGAGAACCTCTACGAATCGGTGAATACCCCGCTCGTGGGCTACCTGAACAATTCGCTGAAGGCCAAGGAGCTCTACAAGCGGGACAAGGACTACATCGTTACCGACGGTGAGGTTCTCATCGTCGACGAGTTCACCGGCCGCGTGCTCCACGGTCGTCGCTACAGCGAGGRAATGCACCAGGYGATCGAGGCCAAGGAAAAGGTCGAGATCAAGCAGGAGAACCAGACCCTCGCGACGATCACGCTGCAGAACTACTTCCGGCTCTACGACAAGCTCTCCGGCATGACCGGTACCGCCATGACCGAGGCGGCCGAGTTCCACCAGATCTACTCGCTCGGGGTCGTCCCCATCCCGACGAACAAGCCGATGGTCCGGCTCGACCAGCCGGACGTCGTCTACAAGACCGAGATCGCGAAGTTCGACGCCGTGGTGGAGGACATCGCCGAGCGGCACGAGAAGGGCCAACCGGTCCTGGTCGGCACCACCAGCGTCGAGAAGTCCGAGTACCTCTCGAAGCAGCTTCGCAAGCGTGGTGTGCCGCACGAGGTGCTCAACGCCAAGCACCACGAGCGGGAGGCGGCCATCATCGCCGAGGCGGGCCGCAAGGGCGCCGTCACGGTGGCGACGAACATGGCCGGTCGTGGTACGGACATCATGCTCGGCGGTAACCCGGAGTTCATTGCCCAGGCCGAGCTGCGCCAGCGCGGCCTCTCGCCGATCGAGACCCCCGAGGACTATGAGGCGGCCTGGCAGGAGGCCCTGGAGAAGGCCAGGCAGTCGGTGAAGGCCGAGCACGAGGAGGTCGTCGACGCCGGCGGCCTGTACGTGCTCGGCACCGAGCGGCACGAGTCCCGGCGCATCGACAACCAGCTGCGTGGCCGGGCCGGCCGGCAGGGCGACCGCGGTGAGTCGCGCTTCTACCTCTCCCTCGGTGACGATCTCATGCGGTTGTTCAACGCGGCCGCGGTCGAGGGCATCATGGATCGGCTGAACATCCCCGAGGACGTCCCGATCGAATCGAAGATCGTGACTCGGGCGATCCGGTCGGCCCAGACCCAGGTCGAGGGGCAGAACTTCGAGATCCGCAAGAACGTCCTCAAGTACGACGAGGTCATGAACAAGCAGCGCACCGTGATCTATGAGGAGCGCCGCAAGGTTCTCGGCGGTGCCGATCTCCACGAGCAGGTGCGTCACTTCGTTGACGACACCGTCGAGGGATACGTGCGCGGCGCCACCGCCGACGGGTACCCGGAGGAGTGGGATCTCGACACGCTCTGGACGGCGCTCGGGCAGCTCTACCCGGTCGGTGTGGTGGCACCCGATGTCGATGATCGAGACGGGCTCACTGCCGATCACCTGCTCGAGGACATCCAGGTCGACGCGCAGGAGGCGTACGACCGGCGGGAACTCGACCTCGGCGACGGCCCCGACAGCGAACCGATCATGCGGGAGCTGGAGCGACGGGTCGTCCTCGCGGTCTTGGACCGCAAGTGGCGCGAGCACCTCTACGAGATGGACTACCTGCAGGAGGGCATCGGGCTGCGGGCGATGGGACAGCGGGACCCGCTGGTCGAGTACCAGCGTGAGGGTTTCGACATGTTCCAGACGATGATGGAGGGCATCAAGGAGGAGTCCGTCCGGCTGCTGTTCAACGTCGAGGTCCAGGTTGCGGGGCAGGAGGAGGCCGCCACGTCGGTGGGCGTCGAGYCGGCCGTGTCCGCTGCTYCCRCACCGCCGGCCGCAGCCGCGACCCTGCCCGCTCCGGCGGTGCCGACGATTCCGGACGGCGCCGGTCCCGTCGCGGACGCGCAGCCCGTTCGCCCCGCGGCGGCCCGTCAGACTCCGCCACCCCCTTCACCGGTTCCGTCCGCACCGCTGCCGGTCTTCGTCAAGGGGCTCGAGCCGCGGCGGCCGACCGGTGGCCTGCGCTACACCGCGCCGTCGGTCGACGGTGGATCCGGGCCGGTCACGACGGTGGATGGCAGGTCGGGACTGGGCCGCCCGGCTGGAGACGGTGCGCTCAGCGCCGCCCGCGGCGAGGCCGGCACGGCGCAGCCCGGTGCGGGCACGCGTCCCGCTCGCAATGCGCCCTGCCCGTGTGGGTCGGGCCGCAAGTACAAGCGCTGCCACGGCGACCCGGCGCGCCGCAACACCGAGTGATCCATCTCCGGGACCGGTGGCCGCACTAACCCACCTGCAGGGTCGTCACCCGCCAGCGTCCGCTGGACGACTCCATGCGCAGCGCGAGTGCGGCCACCCGGGCACCTCGGCTGATGACCGCCGAGACCTCGGCGACTCCGGGGCGCGGTTCGCTGACCCGTACGCTGCGGACCTGACCCCGCCTGCGATCCGTGGTCTGGGCGACRATGCGTTCGAGATCGTTCTGCAGGCGGGGCGTCGTCCATCCGGCGAGATGCGAGGCCGGGCGCACCCCGCCGAGCGTCTCGACGATCGCTCTGACGATGACCACCGCCGTTTCCCGGGGCGGTGGGTTCGTCCGGCTCCCGGCGGGGTGTCCCGGCCGCGGACCGGCTACCGGATCGAGACCCGGCACCGCGTGTGACGCCGCTGATCCCATGCCTGTGCCCGTGACCGTGCGCTCGGGCATGGCGAGGTGCCGAGGAGTCCGATCGACCGTCGTGCCACCGGGCTCGGTCTGGCCGTCCGCACCGCCACGGCCGCGTGGCGGCCCGCCGGGTCCCGACGGGCCGCCACGGCGGCGTCCGCCGCCTCCCGGGGCGGTCACGGGCCGGCCTGGACGATCGGCGGTGGTGCGTCCGGCCGGCCGCACCCGGGGTCGGGGCGGCCTTGTCGACGAGCCGGTCGGGGCGCCGGCCGACGAGGAGCCGGCCTCGTCGTCATAGGGCGGTTCGTGGGGGGTGATGGGAAGGCGGCGCATTCCGGGGGCCGGAACTGGACGCCGGGGCAGGGTCAGGGCGTAGGTGGCGGTCACGGCAGGCTCCGGAAGTGGTGGGCGGGGTCAGGGCCCGGGGGGTGGTTTCAGGCGTTGGCCGGGGAAGATCAGATTCGGGTCGTGGCCGATCAGGTCGGAGTTGGCGGCCCACCACCGTGGCCACTCGGCCGCGATCTGCTCCTGCGTCGCGTTCGGGCCGAGATGACGGGCCGCGATGGACCAGAGACTGTCGCCGCGGAGGACGACGATTTCCGCCGCCTCGACGCCGGGAGAGGTCCGGTCGGTACCCGGGAGGCTCATGGGCCTGCCCGTTCCACGAGGGGCCGGCGGCACGATCGGATCCCGGGCCGGTACCGATGCGATCGGRGCCGCCGGTCCGGACGATGTCGGGTTGGACGATGTCGGTCCGGACGATGTCGGGTTGAACGATGTCGGGTTGAACGGTGTCGGAGTGATGGCCGCGCCGGGCGCGGCCGGRCTGCTCGGGGAGGTGGTGGCGGGTCGGTCCAGGTCCGGCCAGCCGGCTGTGGTCGTGCGAGCCGTGGTGAGCCGAGTGAGGGCGCCGGGGTCAGGGGCGGTGTGCACCGGGTTTCCGCCGGCGGCGGAAACCGGGGCTGGGGGCGGCGTTGGCGAGCCGGCCGCCGAGGTGGTCTCGTGCAGGTCCACGACGGGGATCGCCTCACCGAGACCGGGAACCGAGATCGTTGGGGTGGGGCTGGTCGCCGGGACGGCACCGGCACCGGGTTCGGGAGAGGACGTGGAGCCGGCAGGGGAGACGGGGCCGGCAGGGGAGACGGGGCCGGTGGAGGAGACGGGGCCGGTGGAGGAGACGGGGGGTGTCGCGGGGGCGTGACCGGCGGAGGTGCCGGCCGGGGGGCGATCGAGGTCGGGGAAGCCGGCTATCGGGTTCGGGGGATGGCCGACGGTGGTGGGCCGGTCCAGATCGGGCAGTGCGGCGGTGGCGCCCGCACTGACACCGGTCCCCGCAGGTCCGGTGGCCGCGGAGGCCGGGACCGCGGCGATGATCGGCGCCACCCCGGTGACGAGTGTCACTCCGAGGCTGATCTCGAGCATCCGCCGGATCGTGCGGGGAACGATCCGGCGGGCCAGCGCCGCGCTGAGCCGGCCGACTCCGCCGGGGATAGCCGACAGCGCGCCGAGCAGAACCCCCAGGCACAGCCAGAGCAGGCACACCCAGGCGACGCCCCCGATGATCGTGGCCAGCGCCTGCTCGGGCGCGGCGGCGAACCATTCCGGGGCGGCCTCGACGCTCTCCGGCAGGTCGGCCAGCCGGGGGCCGAAAACGATCAATATGATCGCCGTGATTGCGGCCGCGGTCGCGCCGGCGAACCGCGCCAGCGTCTGTCGAGCCGCCCTCGCGATCATTGTGGGTGCTCCTGTCCGCCGGATGCTGTCGAACTCGTTCGTTTGCCTATGTTTGCTTGTGTAAACCCCTGAAATCTCGCTGTCAACCCTGCTTGTGTAGGGAGTGAGGGGCAACTGGGGGAAGTGGGCGAAATCTACCTTTATGGGAAGGGGTATCGATGCGATGGGAGGATCTGTTCGCCGACCTGGAGCTGCAGTGGGAGGCGAACGAGGCCGCCGAGCTCTCCGCCGAGCTCGCGGACCGCAGCCGACGGGAGGCTGYCTACCTGCGGTTGATCGATCGGATGCGACCCGTCGTCGGACACCCGACACGTTGCCGGGTGGTGGGTGGTCAGCGCGCTCCCGAGATCCTGCACGGCACCCTGGCGGCCCTCGGGATGGACTGGTTGCTCATCACCGAGCCCGGCGCGACGGAGGTTCTGGTACCGGTGCGGTCGCTGCTGGCCGTGGAGAACCTGCCGGTGGTCTCGGCCCAGCCGGGTCATGAGGGTCCGCTGGCGGCCAARCTGGATCTGCGGTACGTCCTGCGCGGGCTCGTCCGGGACCGCTCGGCGTGYACGCTCATGCTGGTGGACGGGGTGACCCTGCACGGGACGCCGGTGCGGGTCGGCTCGGACTTCCTGGAGGTGGCCGAACACGCCGTCGGCGAGTTCGCCCGGCGCGGCCAGATCCGCTCCGGCTGGACCATCCCCCTCGACGCGATCGCCTACGTTCGTCGGATCCACTGACCTCGCCGCGCCTACTGTGCCTAGTCCTCGGGCGGAGCCTCGTTACGGCYCATCGGATTGGCTGCGACGAAGGCCCGGGTCTGTTCATAGGCGCGCTGGATGTACGCCTCCAGCTCGGTGCGCTCCACCCGCCACTGGCCCCTCCCCCCGATCTTGATGGCGGGGAGCTCGCCCGAGCGGACAAGCGCGTAGGTCTGACTGGAGGAGATGTTGAGGATGTCCGCCACATCGCTGAGTTGAAGGAAGCGGTCGTTCATCAAAGTCCTCCTTCTGAGGGCGGATGTCTCTCCTCATGTGTGTATCAGAGATACCACCGCTCATCGCGTCCGGATGCGTGTGCTTGTGGATAAGTGCACGCGGATACCRCCAAAAGCCCGTGCTCGCAGGTACTGGACTGGTCCGCCACCCGCGCCTGCATGGCCCAGATGTCGACGGATCCCGTTCGGTCCGCAGCCGATTCCTCGCTGGTTTGGCTGGGCTCAGGGCCGACGACCGCGTACGCTCTGCGACCGGAAGGTGCGAACATGTACCAATGGTCCGGCTAGGAGAAGAGGGAGGTCTCCCGGTGACCGAGCTCGCCGCGGCACCGGCCCGCCCGGAGGCGTCCCCGCCACCGACATCACCCCCGGCCCGTCGGTTGACCCGCCGACGGTGGCGCGACTCCCGGCTGCTCGTCGGGGTGTTGCTCGTGCTCGTCTCGGTGGTCGTCGGGGCGCGGCTGTTCGCCAGCGCGGACGCGACCCGCCAGTGGGTGGTCGCCAAGGTGGACCTGCCGGCCGGGCACATCATCGTTGCCGGGGATCTCGCCACGGTATCGGCCAGGCTCGACGAGAGGACCTCGGGTCATTACTACCCGGGAAGCCGTCTCGACGACCTGATCGGCGCCACCCTGGCGCGGCCGGTGGACACCGGCGAGCTGGTGAGCGGACCCGACTTCGCCGGCCAGAACACCCAGCCGACGCGGCTGGTGCCGATCATTGTGAAGGCCGGGCGGCTGCCGACCCTCGGACCGGGTGACCATGTGGACGTCTTCGTGTTCCAGAGCGGCGCCGCAGCGCCGAGCACTACCGGGGGCGATCAGCAGGCCGGCCGGAGCACACCGGCCGCGCCCGCGGGTGCGGGGGCCGAGGCGCTGGTCCTGCACGACGTCGAGTTCGTCAGCCTCGAGAAGCTGACCAGCGGGGACCGTTCGCTGACGCTGCGCGTGCCGGTGGACAACGCCATCCAGGCCGTCGCGGCCTCGCAGAGCGAGCGGGTCGACGTCGTGAAGCTTGAGCGCGACTCCCGCGGTGAGGTCGGCTCGACGGGACCGACCACTGTGCCGGGGTACGGCCGGTGAGCCTGCCGATCCTCACCGCTGTCACCGATGCGATGGTCGAGGCCGGCCTGGTCTCGGCCTTCGATCGTCGCGACCTCGGGGTTACGGTGGTGCGCCGCTGCGTCGACCTGCCGGACCTGCTGGCCGCGGCGACCACCGGCGCGGCCCGGGCCGCCCTGCTGTCCGCGGACCTGCGCCGGCTCGACCGGGATGCGCTGACCCGCCTGGCCATGGCGGGCATCGCGGTGGTCGGGCTGACCGCCCCCGGCGACGAGGACGGCGACCGGCGGCTGCGGCAACTCGGCGTGGCCGCGGTCATCCCCTCGGACGCCACCGCGGAGGTCATCGCGGGAGCGGTCGTCGAGGCATCCCGGGCGCTGGCGACGAACGCGGCCGCGCCGGCGACCTGGGCGTCCGGTTCGTACAGYGAACCACTCGTCGGGTTCGGGCCGCTCGCCCCGGCCATCGACGTCACCGACGGTGTGGGGCCGATCGAACCGGGCGACGGCCGGGTGGGCCGGGTGATTGCGGTATGGGGTCCGGCCGGCGCGCCGGGACGCACCACGATCGCGCTGTGCCTGGCCGCCGAACTCGCCGGGCTGGGGACCTCCACCCTGCTGGTGGACGCCGACTCCTACGGCGGCGCGGTCGGGCAGCTCGTCGGCCTGCTCGAGGAGGCCCCCGGTCTGGCCGCGGCGGCCCGGTCGGCCAACCAGGGGCTGCTGGACGTGCCCCGGCTCGCCGTACTGTGCCGGGATCTGGGCGGCGGCCTGCGAGTGCTGCCCGGCATCTCCCGCCCCTCGCGGTGGCCCGAGCTACGCCCGGCATCCGTTGAGACCGTGCTGTCGATGGCCCGGCGTCTGGCGTCCTTCGTCGTCGTGGACTGCGGGTTCTGCCTGGAGACGGACGAGGAACTGTCGTTCGACACCTCCGCGCCCCGGCGTAACGGAGCGACGCTAGCCGTGCTGGGCGCGGCCGACGTCGTGCTGGCGGTGGCGTCCGCCGAACCGGTCGGTCTGGTCCGGTTCGTGCGGGGACTGTCCGACCTGCGGGAGACCGTCCCCGCCGTCGACCCGCTTGTCGTGGTGAACCGGCTGCGCGCCTCGGTTGTGGGCGCGGACCCGGCCCGCGAGGTCAGTCGGGCGATTCTGCGCCACACCGGGACCGAGCCGGTGGCCCTGGTGCCCTACGACCTCGCCGGGCTGGACGCCGCCCAGGTGGCCGGACAGCTCCTGCGTGACATCGCTCCGACCTCCCCGGCCCGGCTGGCGATCAGGGAGCTGGCTGGCCGGCTGCTTGGCCGCCCGGCGGCTCCCCGCCGTCGGCGGGGGAGCCTGCGGCGCCAGGCCCGGTGATCTTGGTGGGCGGGTGGGCCGTCCCGACGTACGAGCCAGAGCCGCATCCCCTGCTGGGCCTGCCGCTGGGCCTGCTGCCGTTCGGCTGATCGCTCGCGCGGTGTCGGCAACTCACGGTTACGCCCTTGGCGTAACCGTGACATAAAGTATTCGCACCATCATCCCGGCGTAGTGGGAGCGGTTACGGCGAGCAATTTAGGGGCATCGCTATGTGGAGGGACTTCGGTCAAGTCGTGAGAGGGATCTTGCTGATAGCTTTCGATCTTATAAGATTTACTACATAGAGTAACTTTCTTAATTCATAGAGTCTGAGATGCGAGAGAAGTCGCACAAGAAAGTCGCGCAACGTAGCATCGTATATGTATCTGTGAGCGGTCTCTTTCGGCAACGTTACGTTAGTGGGAGCATGCCTCGCCAGCGCCACACGAGTCGTACCTTGATCTCCTATGGGCGCGACGAGAGGTACGTGATGCTCGTTCGAGACGGCTGGGGGTGTGTCGGGTGAGCCGAGAGTACGCGAAGGCCGTGGGCGCCCGGTTGCGGGCGATTCGGATACAGCAGGGTCTGTCGCTGCAGGGAGTGGAGCAGAAGTCGCGGGGGCGGTGGAAGACCGCTGCCGTTGGTTCCTATGAGCGCGGTGACCGCATGATCAGCGTGCATCAGCTCTCCGAACTCGCGGGATTCTACGGAGTCCCGGTCTCGGCGCTGTTGCCCAACGAGGATCAGCTGCCGCCGCGGGAGCGTCGCCCACGTACGGTGCTCAACCTGGAGAAGCTGAGCGAGGCTCCGCCGGACTCCTCTGCTCTCGTTCGTCGGTGGGTCGCCCAGATCCAGCGCCAACGGGACGACTACGCCGGCCGCGTGCTGTCCATCCGGGATGGCGACGTGCGTGCGCTCGCCCTGCTCCACGACACGACCCCCCAGGAGTTCGCCGAGCGGCTGCGGACCTGGGGAGTGCTGGAGACCAGTTTCCCCGAAGAGAGTAGCGAGGAGCCGCCGGAGTAGTCCGGTGGACTGCCCGGGCGCTTCGAGCGCCGAGAGCAGCAAGGTACGGTCAACGCGGACCGTGGACTGCTACTGGCCCATCCCCGGCCGTCCCGACGCGGCGGGCACGCCGTTCGTGGGCGGCCCGGCCCAGGTGCGACCGGGCGGCCCACATGGCAGCGAGCATGCCGGGCGGCGGGCATCCCAGCGCGATGCGTCTCCCTTCCCGGTCGCCGCGCCGGGAGGTGGACTATGACCAGGAAACGGGCCCCACGCAGAGGTCTGGTCCTGGGGGCCGGTGGAGTGCTCGGCTCCGCCTGGATGATCGGCGCGATGCGGGCGGTCGAGACCGCGACCGGCCGCGACCTGAGCGGAGCCGACCTGGTGGTCGGCACGTCCGCCGGCTCGGTGGTCGCGGCCCTGCTCGGTCTGGGGATCGGCATCGACGTGATGGCCAATTCCGAGCGGGGGATCTACGAGGCGGGTGATCCCGTTCTTGACTACCGCGACCTCGGTGCCTCCCTACCCCCGCGCCCCCGGATGCGCATGGGCTCACCGAGGCTGCTGACGGCCAGCGCCCGGCACCCCCGGCGGTCCTCGCCGATGGTCACGCTGGCGGCGATGCTTCCACAGGGCCGTGGGAAGATCTCCGCGGTCGGCGATCTGGTGACCGCGGCGATGGACCGCAAGGGCCTCGATCCGACCGAATGGCCGACCAGGCCCGCGCTGCGGGTGGTGGCCATGAACTTCGACACCGGTGAGCGCGTGCTGTTCGGCGTGGCCGATGCGCCTCGGGCGACCTTGTCCGAGGCGGTGATGGCGTCGTGTGCCATTCCCGGCTGGTACGCCCCGGTCACGGTGGACGGCCAGCGGTTCGTCGACGGCGGAACCCGATCGCCCGCATCAGTCGATCTTCTTGCCGACGCGGGCCTCGCGGAGATCCTGGTGCTCGCCCCGGCCTGCTCGTTCCAACTCGACCGACCCCGTGGCACGGTGGCCCGGGTCGAACGCCAGGTCCGCCGGGCCGCCACCCGCCGGCTGATGCGGGAGGTMGAGATGGTGGAGGCGGCGGGCACCCGGGTGACGGTGCTCTGCCCAGGTCCGGAGGACCTCGAGGTCATCGGCGGAAACGTGATGGATCTGACCCGGCGGGCCCAGGTGTTCGAGACGGCGCTGCGTACGACGGGCGAGGCCCTACATGTCGCCGCCCGTTCCGCCCGTTCCGGCGTGGCCGGGGCCACCGACGACGGGGCCACCGACGACGCCGAGGCGAGGGGGGGCCGGCTCGGGCTCGGCCTGGCTGGCTGACCGGGTTCTCGTGGCTGACTGGGTTCTCGTGGCTGACTGGGTTCTCGTGGCTGACCGGGTCCTCGTGGCCGGCTCGCCCCGGTTGGTTGCACACTGAGCGGGTGCGCATCTATCTCCCGTCCACGCTGGCCGTCGCCCGATCGGTCTGGGAATCCGCGCGCATCCCCCCAGGCACCGGATTCGCGGTCACCCCCGCGACGCGTGAGTGGTACGCCCAGTCGGAGTCCGAGGAGGAGTTGGAGTACGCGGCGCTGCACGACGCCGGCCGGGCGAGCCTGCGACTGCTGGACGCCGACCCGTCCGCGCCGCGCCGGCGCGTGGTCTTCGTGGCCGATGTCGYGGACGGCGAGGTGCGGGTACGCGACGATCTTGAGYGGGGTGCCGTCGAGGTGGACTTCCCGGTGCCGTGGTCGGCCGCGCAGGCCATCCATGTCGACGACGGAGACGACGAGGAGGTCGTCGCGGCGGTCGCGGCGGCGGCGAAGTGCATCGTCGAGGCCGATCTCGGTGGGGATGACGCCGCCTTCACCGTGGACAGCGTCGAGGGCTTCGAACTGCTGTGGTTCGCGCCTCAGGAGCTTCCCGATCTTCTCTGACCCCGGCGGAGACGCGGATGTTGAGTGCGCGGGGGTGACCCCCGCGCGGTGGAGGTCACCCCCGCACGGGGGAGGAGACCACGCACGTTGACGGCTCGTTGGGGCATGCTGTCTGGACTGGTGACCAGCTGGCGTGAAATGTTCCCGACGGGCGGCCCTCGTGGTTGTCTTTCCAGGCTCCTCCCTGGGGTGCTGTTCGTCGTCTGACGTCCGTGAACGGTGATTTCCCACCCAGGGAGATCGACGTGGCCAACGGTTGAACCTCCCCGGGTGCGGCCGATGTCGGGCGTTGCGAATAATGCTGGGGAGCCTTGCGGCGGCGACCGGGTCACCACCTGGATGGCGCCGAGGGGGCTCCACTTTCCACAACCTTCGTACCGAGATGTCACCCCCGCTGGCAGGTGTGATCTCGACCGACCCACCGCGGTAAGGAGGCTGGCAGCCCATGCTGTACCTCGCCGGGCAGATCCTGGCGTACGTGCTGGTGGCGATGCTCATTGGTGCGGCGCTGGCATGGGTCTTCCTGATCGCGCCGCTGCGCCGGCAGGCCCGCAACGCCGACGCCGACGCCGCGCGAAATCGGGYGGGATCGGGGGAGACACCGGCCGGCACCGGACCGGACCTCGACGAATCCCGCCCCGGCGCGGTCCCGTCGGCCGATCGGGCGGCAGCCGCGAACGACGTGAACCGGGTAAACGCCGGGCCGGCGGGCACCGGCGACGCCGACACGGGTGTCCCCGATTCGGGCGCCCGCGGCACGGGCACAGGGCAGGCCGCCGAGCTGATCGCCCGGTTGCGCCGGCAGCGTGACGACGTCGCCCTGGAGAAGGCGGATCTAACTGCCCGGCTCGCTGTCGCCGAACAGCGTGCCGCGGAGTCCGAACGGCGAATCGCCGAGGCGGAGCGCCATGCTGTGATCGCAGGCGCCCGGGTCGAGGAGATCGAAACGGCGCTGCGGGCCCGGGCGTACGCCGTGACACCCGGCGCGGCCCAGGCCCTCCCGGCCGGTTCGGGTGCCGCCGGTTCGGGTGCCGCCGGTTCGGGTGCCGCCGGCCCGGTGCCGGCGGGCTCTCCGGGGGCGGGCGGTGATCCCGTCGGCCCCTCGGCTGCGCAGCTCGCCCATGAGGCCGAGCTGCTGCGCAGACAGCTCGTCGAGGCCGAGGGCCGGGCGGCCAAGTTCTCCTCCCGGCTGGCCATGGCCCGTACGGAGGCGGAGGACGCGCAACGCCAGGTGGCCACCATGACCACCCGGCTGGATCGGCACCAGGCCGAATGGGCGGCCGAACGGCTCAGTCTGCTGGGGCGGATCGCGAAATCCGAGGCGCTTCTGGGCCAGGCCTCCTCCGACGAGGAAGCCGGTGCCGAGCATCCCGAGGCCGCCCCCACTGCCGAGGCCGCCCCCACTGCCGAGGCCGCCCCCACTGCCGAGGCGGTCGGGGTTGCTGCCGCGGGCGGCGTGGTCCCGTCGAACCTCGCGGTCACCCCGAACGACGCGGGGCCGTCGAAGAGCGCGCTGCCCGCGCACGGCCTGGCCCTGTCGCCCGAGCCGAACGTCTCGGGGGCGACGGTCCAGGCGAGCGGCGTTGCCACGAAGAACYGGCCACCGGCCCTGGGCGGACCGCCGTCGAGTGGTCAGGGGAGTGGCGGCGGCGTGAAGAGCACCGGTGGCAGGAGCACCGGTGGAACGAACGGGGCCAGCGGCCAGCCGGGCACGGGTAGCCGGGTCGTGCTGGAACCCGCGCCGCGGTGGAACGGTCTCCTCGATCCCGTGCGGTCGGGCGGCGACAACCTCAAGGAGATTGTCGGCGTGGGCCCGGTGATCGAGGCCCGGCTGCGGGCGTTGGGCATCACAACCTTCAGCCAGCTGGCCGAAATGGGTGATACCGACGTCGAGCGGCTCGCTYACCGGCTGGATGGCTTCGGTGACCGCATCGTCTCCGACGATTGGGTCGGCCAGGCCCAGGATCTGCAGGCCCGGCACTACGGCGGCGTCTACTGACCGGACCGCCCTCCACCCCGCTCGGTCACAGTCCGGAGATGAGTCCCTCGATCTCAGCCTCCAGGATCCGGCGGTCGGTGACGTCGCAGTAGAGCCAGACATGGCCGCGGTAGCCGTCGGCCGCGGTCAGCGGGATGTGGCTACGCTCGAACACCCGTCCGTCGGCGAACATCACCGTCTCCCGGCGTAGCGTCCGCCGTCGGCGGAGCAGGATGTCCAGGCGCGTCGCGAATCCGGATGGATCGTCCACCAGCCCGGGCCGGGGACGCAGCTGCAGCCGGCAGTCCGTTCCGACCAGGTCGACGGGCAGGTCCRCCAGATCGAACAGATCGCAGTACACCTGGTTCACCGCCACCACACGCCCGTCCCGGTCGGCGATGAGCACGGCGGTCGTCAGTTCGGCGAGCAGGGTCGTCAGCCAGCGTTCCCGGTCCCGGCATGCCTCCTCGATCCGTCGGGCCTCGGAGAACAGGCAGCCACAGGTGTGGTTCGAGCCCCTGGCGCGTCCGAAGGGACGCAGGTCGTCGTTCTCGCTGCGATGCAGGGCCACGGCCGCGCGCCACTCCGCTCCAGGCGGGAGCGTCCCGCGGGGAAACCCGACCGTGGGCCGATCCTCGGTGGATTCACGGGATGTCGCCCGGCCTGGCGTCGGTTCGCCGGGAACCGGCCGGCGGGGAAGCGGAACAGACCATTCCCAGCCCCGATCGCCCCGATCGGACTGGTCCGGCAGATCACAGGGGTCCGGTCCGTCGAACGGGTCCGGTCCGTCGAACGGGTCCGGTCCGTCGAACACGCCGAACCYGTCGAGATCGCCCGCGGGCACCCCATCGGCGGCGAGGGCCTGGAGGCCGAGGAGATCATGACCGAGCAGGTGTCCGTCGAGGAGGTCGGGATCGAGAGCTGCGAGTTCGAAAGCCGCCTCGCGACGGTGAAGGCGGTCGAGTTCGGCCTGCTCGTCGTCAAGGTGTTCGAGATCGGCCGCTTCGTGAGGCGCCGGTTCGCGGGAGGCGACGTCGGGTTCGGCTCGTTCCCGGACAGCGACGTCGTCGGTATCGGGCTGGTCCGCGGACGATGGGCCGATCGGGGAGCGACGCCCCTGGACCCGCGGCGAGGACACTGGCACACCCTTCATCGGCACACCCGTCACCGGCCCGGCGGCGTTCTCGAACGCACTGGCCGACGGCACGGTGAGGGTGCCGACGATCCGTCGTCTACCGTCCCCTGCCGAGGTCACCACCGTCTGCATGACCGCGTCGCAGGGTGGTTCGCCCGGTCGGATCAACCGGACCTGGATCGAAAACCCGTCGCCGTGCGTGACGAGGTGCCGCCATCGGCTGCCGACGTTCGCTACGTCGCCGGGATGGACAATGCGTTGCCATCCCCGTCCGACCGCCTCGTCGCGGGTAACGCCGGTCAACTCGGACCACAGCCGGTTCACAAAGAGATACCGGCCTGCCGTATCGGTGGCGAATACCGCGACCGGGCAGTTTTCGACAATCCGCCAGAACATTTTCCAAGCGGTCGTGTCGAACATGTCTGACGATCGGGGATCCCGGGCGCCACTCATCGTGATGCCCCTTTCCCCCCCGGGGGATCGTGCCGGGGATGCGTCGGGGGCAACGCCGCCCTGGTGGCCGAATGAGGTTCTCGCGAGCGGCTGACGACCGCGCTGGTTGTTGGCTGACYGGACACGGAAGGGACCCCCGAGGCAGGCGTTGGTGGGACGCTGGATGAGACCGGCGGGGTGGGGGGGTTCCGCCTGTCGACCCAGCGATGCGATATCGACTACAGGGATGTTCGGGTTAGGGACCGCCGAAAGGCTATCGCCTCGGCGTCGTTTCGAGGGAGAAATCGCGCGGGCGTTTCCGGGGCGGTTGGTGCACCGTCGGTGCAGTCGATATGCGCGCAGAGCGAGGATGAATGTCCGGTCCGCGGCCGCTTTTTGACTGCGGAGAGTAGCAGTCTTGGTGGTCAAGGTGGGACCCTGTACGGGCTGTGGCCTACCTGAGTCCTACCCGCTCCACACCCTCGGTGGGGGTTGTGCGAACGTTGTTGCGTCTGCCCCCGACGTCGGGGGTTGCTTACCAGTGACCTTCTTTCTACGCTTCGTGGCAATTGTTGGGGCGGGAAGAGACGAAAGTCGGAGGAGCAGCGGTTTTCGTGGYGGTGGCACGCGGCAGTTGGCTGGACGCGACATCGTTCGTGGAGGACGAGGTCAGAGAGCTTGTCCGGCGGCGTTCTCTCGATCCCGTGCGGGACCCGGCGCAGGTGCGTCAGCTCGTTCACGAGGTGCTCGCCGACTATGAGGAACGGGCTCTCGTCAGCGACCTTCCCCCGGTCGTCGACCGGGACGTCACCGCCCGGCTGGTCTATGACGCGGTTGCCGGGTTCGGGCCGCTGCAACRCCACCTCGACGACCCGACTGTGGAGGAGGTCTGGATCAACGAGCCGGGCCGGGTATTCGTCGCCCGGGCCGGTCGCAGCGAGCTGACGACGACCATTCTGACCGCCGATCAGGTCCAGGACCTCGTCGAGCGGATGCTGAAGTCCTCGGGCCGGCGGGTGGACCTCTCGACCCCGTTCGTCGACGCCATGCTTCCGGATGGTTCCCGGCTGCACGTGGTCATCCCCGATGTCACCCGGGTGCACTGGTCGATCAACATCCGTAAGTTTGTGCTGTCCGCGTCGAGCCTGGACGAACTGGTCGGTCTTGGGACGATCACGCTGGCAGCGGCCGCCTTTCTGGACGCCGCGGTCGTCRCCGGCCTCAACATCATCGTTGCGGGCGGCACCCAGGCCGGCAAGACGACCATGCTCAACTGTCTCGGCTCGGCCATCCCGGCCCGGGAACGGGTGATCAGCTGCGAGGAGGTGTTCGAGCTGAAGCTGCGGGCCGCCGACTGGGTGGCGATGCAGACCCGGCAGGCCAACCTGGAGGGCAGCGGGGAAATCCGGCYGCGCCGRCTGGTCAAGGAGGCYCTGCGGATGCGCCCGGACCGGCTCCTGGTCGGCGAGGTTCGCCAAGAGGAGGCGCTCGACCTGCTGATCGCGCTCAACTCCGGGCTGCCCGGTATGTGCAGCCTGCACGCGAACTCGGCTCGCGAGGCCGTGACGAAGCTGTGCACCCTGCCCCTGCTCGCCGGCGAGAACGTCAGCCATGCCTTCGTGGTGCCCACCGTCGCCGCCAGCGTGGACCTCGTCGTCCATCTGGAGAAGGACGTCTCGGGCCGGCGCCGCGTCACCGAGGTCGTCGCGCTGCCCGGCCGGACGGAGGGGGATGTCATCGAGATTGCCCAGATCTACCGCTCGCGCGCGGAYGGACTGGTCCGCGCCGACGGCTTCCCGCCACATCCCGAACGGTTCGCCCGCGCCGGCTACGACCTGCCCGCCCTGCTGGCCCAGAGCGACCATGATTACCATCATCATCGGCCCGGCGGGGGCTGGCCCGAGATCGCCGCGGAGCGCTGATGGGCATCTTCCTCGGCCTGCTGTTCGGTCTGGGTCTGTTCCTTATCGTCACCAGCGGCCGGCCGCGGTTCCCGGCCTGGTCGGCGACGGCGCGCTGGGAACGGTCGACGAGCGACCTGCTCGCCCAGGCGGGCATCCGCGGCGTGACCCCGCGCCAGTTCGTCATGATTAGCCTGGGTCTGGGCCTGTTGGTCGRCCTGGTCGTCCTGGCATTCACCGAGACCGTGTCGCTGGCCGGCGCCTTCGTCGTGTTTGCGAGTCTGCTGCCCCGAGCTCTCGTGGTCCGTCGGCGGCATGCCCGCAGGCATGATCTGCGGGAGCTGTGGCCGGACGTCGTCGACAACCTGTCCAGCGCGGTGCGGGCCGGGATGTCGCTGCCCGAGGGCCTGGCCGCGGTGGGGGTGCGGGGGCCGGTGCAGCTGCGACCGGCCTTCACCCGGTTCGGCGAGGACTACAGCGCCACCGGGTCGTTCTCGGCCTGCCTGGACCGCCTCGCCGACGAGCTCGCCGATCCGGTGGCCGACCGCATCATCGAGTCGCTGCGGATGGCCCGGGAGGTCGGCGGGACCGACCTCGGCCGGCTGTTGCGCACGCTGTCCACCTTCCTGCGGGAGGACGCCCGCACCCGCGCCGAGCTTGAGACGCGGCAGAGTTGGACGGTGAACGCCGCCCGACTCGCGCTCGCCGCCCCCTGGATCGTGCTGCTCCTGCTGGCCACCCGGGGGCAGAACGTGCGGGCCTACGACAGCCCGACCGGGGTCCTGGTGCTCGTGGTGGGCGGCGCCGTGTCGGCCCTCGCCTACCTGCTCATGAAGCGGATCGGCCGGTTGCCGGAGGAGGGCCGGGTGCTGCGCGGGGGAGCGGCAGCCGGCCGGGGGGCGGGATTGTGRCCACGGTCGCCAGCGGTGCGCTGATCGGGTTCCTCGTCGGGCTGGGCCTGGTCATCATCGTTTACCGCTCCCCCCGGGCCCGGCGCATCCACCTCGCTGACCGAATCGATCCCTACCTGCGGGACACCCCCACACCCTCGAGGCTGCTCGACGACCGGCCGCGGGGGGTGCCGCGGCCGGGCCTCGCCGCGGTCGAGGCGCTCGCGCGCCCGTTACTCGCGGACGCCGCCGGTCGACTCGACCGTTTCCTGGGGGGCCGGGCCGCCCTGCAACGCCGGCTGACCCAGGCCGGCGGACGGACCAGCATCGAGGAGTTCCGCGTCCAGCAGGTCATCTGCGCGGCCAGCGGGGCGCTGATCGGCGCCTTCCTGCTGGCGCTGCGCGCGCTGCTCGGCGTCGGCCCGCCGGCCCTGGTCAGTGTCGCCTTGATCGTCGCTGGCACGGCCGGTGGGGTGGTGGCCCGGGACTACTGGCTGTCGCGGGCGATCTCCGAACGCGAGGACCGGATGCTGCTGGAGTTCCCGACGATCGCGGAGCTGCTGGCGCTCGCGGTGACCGCGGGGGAGTCGGCCATCGGGGCGCTGGAGCGGGTCAGCCGGTTGACCCACGGCGAGCTTGGGCGCGAGCTGCGGCTTGCGCTGGCCGACGCCCGCGCCGGGGCCACCCTCGTGCAGGCGTTGGAGGGCATCGCGGCGCGTACGGCGTTGGCGCCCCTAGTGCGGTTCGTCGACGGGATGGCGGTCGCGATCGAACGGGGGACGCCGCTGGCGGACATCCTGCGCGCGCAGGCCGTCGACGCGCGTGAGGCGGGCAAGCGGCAGCTGCTGGAGGCCGGTGGCCGCAAGGAGATCGCGATGATGATCCCGGTCGTGTTCCTCGTCCTGCCGACGACCGTGATTTTTGCCTTCTACCCGGCCCTGGTGAGTTTCACCGTGATCGCGCAGTGAGTGTCCGGGGGCGCGCAGGTGGCCGCCCGCGGGGTGGACGCGTCCGTCCGGCGAGGTCGGATCAGCCAGCCTGAAGGAGGAGACATGGGACGAACAGGGCAGGCCGTGAAAGCGAGATGGCGGGCCTGGCGGTCAGCCGTCGCATCGGGCAGCCGCCATGATCGCGACCGGGGGGACGTCCCCGGCTGGGTCATGATAACCGTCATGACGGCGGCGCTGGTGGTCGCGATCGCCACCCTGGCGACGCCCGCCCTGCAGAACCTGTTCACCTCGGCCATCAACTCGGTGTCGGGTATCGGCGGTGGCGGCTGAGCTCGCGGCCGCCGCGGGGCCGGACGGGATCGACGGCGGCCCCAGGGGAACCGGGCACCGACCGGACGCGGTCGAGGACGGCGTCGAGGACGCCTCGGACGCCTCGGACGCCTCGGACGCGGCTGACGCGGCTGACGGCGGATCGGCCGTCGTCGAGTTCATCCTGGTGGGGACGTTGTTGCTCTTCCTGATCCTGGGGATCATCCAGGTCGGCCTGGTGCTGCACATCCGCAACACGCTCGCGGCGGACRCCGCGGAGGGAGCCAGGCACRCGGCCAACCTCGGCGTACCGGCGAGCGAGGGCGGTCCCTACGCCCAGGCCCTCATCGCGCGGACCATCCCGGGACGGTCCGACGCCGTCTGCACCGGGGCGCAGGTCGATGGGCCGGGTGGCACGCCGCTCGCGGAGGTCACCTGCCGGGTTGCCGTGCCGCTCGTCCTGGTCCCACTGGGCGACGGCATCACGATCACGGTGAAGGGCCATGCGCTCAAGGAACTGCCGTGACGAGGGGTGGCGTGGCGGGAGATCGGGTCGCGCGGGCGATCCTGCACTCCCTGCCGCGGGCGATCATGATGATCAGGACAGGTTGTGTGGCTTTCGTGCGCCGCGTCGGTCGCATAGGCCGCGTTGTCGGGCCCGGACAGGAAGGCCGGGCGACCAGGGCCGACGACGGTTCGGCGATGATCGAATTCGTTGGATTGTCCGTCGTGCTGCTCATCCCGTTCGTCTACCTGTTCCTGTGCGTCTTCGCGGTGCAGCGCGCGGCGTTCGGGGTGACCCAGGCCGCCCGGGAGGCCGGGCGGGCGTTCGCCACCGCGGACAGTGAGACGCAGGGCATGGACCGGGCGCGGCTCGCCGCGCAGCTCGCCCTCGCCGACCAGGGCGTCCCCGGCGCGCCACAGGTCCGGTTCGCTCCCGAGGGCGCCGACTGTGGTGCGGGGGATCCCGGAGACGGCGCGGCAACCCTGGAGCCGGGCGCGTCGTTCGTCGTCTGTGTCCGTACGGTCGTGRCGCTGCCGGGAACCGGCGCCTTGTTCTCCGGCATTACCGATGTCACGGTTAACGGCCAGTTCACCGTAGTGATTGATCAGTTCCGCGCCGACAGGCGGGAAACCCAGCCCTAGCAGGGGTTTCGTACGTTCACGGGGTTACGCGGGATCGCAAGGTTTTACGGGGTCCGGTGGACTTTTTGGCGGCGAAGGACTTGTCCKGCTCGGGGAGCAACTCGGCTCGGCGCGCCAGGTCGGCGAATTTGGGGGAGCAGAGTCCGGTCTGCGGTCCCTGAAGCGTGACTGGCTCCCCAAAACTCGGCCGCCACGCGATGTACACCACGTCCGTGGACTCCACTGATGTCGATCCGCGCGGACACCTSGCCGTTCTTGCTGGGCTGGCTATCGGCGTCTGCCGGCCCACTGCTGTATGAGGGCTGCGGCGGCCTCGTGGTCGATGGTAACTCGGTTGCTGAGTACGGCGTGCGCGGCGGCGAGTTTCCTGACGAGCTTGTCGATGAATGCATGTGTGTCATCGCGGCTGAGGTTTMCTTCGGTGATGATTTTTGTGTAGCGGACGGTGTCGACGATGGCGGACTTCACCCGTTCGTGGGAGAGGTAGGTGTCGAGGTCTGACTGCCATCCCTCGGTGGCCGGACCGTTGACAACGGAGGTCCACCCATGGACGAGTGCGGCTGACTCGTCGGGCTGGTAGCTCATCTTGTGCAGGTGGACCGCAAGATCATAGACCGGATCGCCCCACAGGGCGAGTTCCCAGTCGAGGAAGTAGRCTTGGCCATCCGAGATGATGATGTTCTTGCGGTGGATGTCGGTATGGAGAAGGCGGAAAGGCCGCGGGTGCAGCGTCGTCCATCGACTGTTGATCTCGGTGAGCGCGTCGATGGGGATGCCGAACTCGGCGTACAGATCGCCGAAGTCGGGAAGGAACCGGGAATGCACGCCTGCGGTGACAGCGGACAGGCGGCGGGCGAAGTCGGCGGTCCGCCCGTCCGCCGGCCAGCCTGGCGGCGATTGCGGCAGGCGTTCGCGCGGGACGAGGCCGAGCTGCCCGAAGAGTTCCACGACGTCGCCGATGAYGTGGTCGGGGACACGGGTGCCGCGTGGTGCGGTGTTGTCGAGGAGCTGACCGGGAAGGAATTCCACGATCTGATAGCGGGGCTGCATGCGGGCGTAGAGCAGACGGGGCGCGTGGGTCACGGTCCCGCGGATGGCGCGCAGCACGTCCCCTTCCGGCCAGATCATCAGGTCCATGATGTCGCTGCCCGGAATCGGGATACGAACAATCACGTCTCCGGCCGGCGTGTCCATCCGGATGTTGTGATTGTAGAAACCCGACGCGGCATCGGGGCGCCCGACCGCCTGCCGGTACAGTTCGTCGGGCCGCCACGTGTGCCCGTTGAGCAGGTCGGCGACGAAGTCCTCGACGCGGGCGTCAAGATCGGTAAGCGTGCCGAACGGCTGGATTCCTGCCCGTGCCCGGCTCGCGGCGGCGGTCACCTGCCCGTCATCGATGCCGAGGATGGACAGTGCGTGCGCCGAGCAGAGGATGATTGTCGGGTAGACGTCGGCTGCTTCCAGCTCGCGGACGCTCCACTGGAGCGAGGAAACCGCTTCGTCGAGCTGACCCCGGCGAGCATGGACCAGGGCGCGGTAGAACTCGGCGCGGGCTCGACCGGAGCGATACCCGACCCCATCGAGGGCGGCGCACGCGGACCGTAGGGAGGTCTCGGCCTCGTCGAGCTGACCGCATCGGAGCTGCCCGATGGCGAGAGCGGTWTACGCCTTGCCGAGCTCGTGATGGGCGCCGATCTCGCGTTGGATCTCGATCGCCTGGCCTGCCTCGACGATGGCCTCGGCAGGGTGGGTATAGGCGAGGAGTTCGGCCCGGTTGGTCTGGATGTTGGCCAACCCGAGAACGCTATCGGCTGCGGCGTAGTGGGCGGCGGCCTCGTCGAGATAGCGGGCGGCGGCGTCGAACTCGAACGCGAACCGGTGGGCGAGGTGACGCATCCGGGCCACGTCTCCGTGAAACTCGGTGTCCTGCCCCGGAGCGGACGCACTCAGGTCGGTGGCGAGTGCTTCCGCGTCTCGGAACCGGCCCTGGGCCATGTGAAGGTCGGCGGCCCACAGGCCCGCGGTCAGCCGGGATGCCCCCGTGGCGTGGTCCCAGACCTGGGTGTAGGCGTCGAGCGCGGCCCGGGTCTCACCGGCGATGCGTCGACCATGTCCGGCGGCCACGGCGAGCCGCGCGCCGACCATTGTGTCGATGGCCAGAGCGGTGACCGGTTCGGGAACCAGCGCCGTGACCGTGGCCGCGTCGCCGAGGCGAATCGCCGCCTCAGCCTGCAGGCACCGCAGCGCTTCGGGCAGGTTGTCGTGGTCGGGTTGGTCGTTGAGCCGGGCGCGCAGGTCCTCGGTGATGCCTTGGGCTGCGCTGTGTCCCCCACGGCGAACCGCGTGGTCGGCATAGCCGAGGATGCTCTCGCCGCTGATCTGCCGACCCCGCAGGGCGTGATACGCGGCCTCCCGCAGGGCGCGGGCGGCATGAGCGCCGCTGTCCTGGCCGGTCGCCTGGTCGGCCCGGTTCTCCCACAGTCCCTGTAGCAGGGCGTGGATGTCGGTGGTAGTGCCCGGAGAAAGCCGTTCCCGCAGGGCTGCGGCMATGAGCTGATGAAACCGCAGCGCGGTGTTCGCCGGGTATACGAATGAATATGCGGTGAGGGATTCCCAGGCGATGCGATGTCCYGGGAGATGGAACGTGGCCGTCAGCATCCGAAAAATATCATAGTCGAAGATTCGCGCCGGGCTCAGGACCTCCAGTGATCGAATCTCTTCCGGGGCGACATGCTGAAGAAAGCGCGCCAAGATCTCCTGYTGGGACACGAGGGCACCGCTGACCCGCCCACCGGTCTGCAGGTGCGTGTCCACCGCCAGGTTCAGATAGAATGGGAGACCTGCGCTGGCGTCCGCAATTGTCTGGCGCTGGAACGGATCGGTGATCCCACCGGTGTCGAGGAGTTCCAGCCGGGCTTCCATGGGCAGGCCGCCGATGTCGCATATCTCGATGAGGCCGTCCCAGTCGGGATCCGTCAGTTCCCACCGCAACGGTTCCCGGCTGGCGATGACCACCAGGCCGCGGTCGAGCTGTGCCACGAGATCACGTAGCCAGGCATCCGCGAGTTGCGCCCGTCCGGTGCGTACCGGGCTCGGCACCAGTGCCTCGTGGCTGTCAAGGATGATCACATACTGTCTGTCCTGGCTGGCAGCCCGAAGGTCTTCAGCGAACAGAAACGTGACGGCGTCGGCGAGCTCACTGTTCGGCAGGTCGTCGAGTGTCGCCAGGGTGGGATCGCGCCGCACCCGCAGGCGGCGGCGTATGTCGCAGCCGCCACGCTCCAACAGCTTGATAAGGCCGCGGGCCGTACCGAAAATCGGAATTCCGGTCATCGTGTCGGCGATATCCGCGAGAATGGAACTCTCGTCGACGAATGCCAGTTCCGAACGGTTCAACCGCAGATGTGGGTGTAGCCGCTGCCACAGCACTGCGTAGGCGATGTCGAAGCGATCGAAGTGTACCCCTTGCGACCCCAGTTCGTTGCGTAGCACCGCCAGCGCGTCTTCCTGCTGGCGCAACGAGTGCACCTGCAGATCGAGTGATGCCGTTCGATACCGGGTTGCCGCCCGGTCCTTCAACTCGCGCAGTAGTCGTGACTTACCTATACCGCCCACGCCGATGGCGTTGAAGACCCGTGGACCGTCACCTAGATGGGTCAGCTCTTCGGCGAAAGCCGCCAGCACCGGTTCGCGGTCCAYGAAACGCCGCTGCAGTGCGGCGACCCGATGAAACCGTGGCGCAGGCGCCATGTAAACCTCCGACCATCA
This sequence comes from Frankia sp. CgMI4, assembly GCF_001756285.1. Taxonomy (NCBI): domain Bacteria; kingdom Bacillati; phylum Actinomycetota; class Actinomycetes; order Frankiales; family Frankiaceae; genus Frankia; species Frankia sp. CgMI4. The sequence goes on along the minus strand of NZ_MAQZ01000043.1, from coordinate 35,069 downwards.
CAGACCGCGATACCGTCGAGGACGATGCAATCATAGTCGAGCTTGACGACGCACGATGGACCAGCACATCGTGCTGCGGCGCGATCCGATCCTTCCGACCCGCACCCGGGGGGCGAGCCCGGGTGCGGGACCGCGACCACGGTTCCGCACCCGGGTAGGCGTGCGCCGTGGGATCCGGTCGGCTAGTCGTTCTCGAGCGGAATCTCGTCGAGCGGGATGTTCAGGTAGGACGAGGAGCCGTCGGTGGACGAGATCTCGATTTTGCTGTTGGTGACGGTGGCGTCGCCGAAGAACCTGTCCTTGGTGTCCACGACCAGCTGTATCTGGTGGCCCGGCGTGATGCGGTAGTCGGCCGGCTGTAGGTGGATGTCGATCGTTTGCGTCTCTCCCTCGCGGTCGTTGAGCAGGGTGAAGGGCGCGCTGGTGATGATTTTTGCCTTACCGGTACCCGGGTCGACGTCGAACAGGTGCGCCACGAGCGTCGCGCTCTTCGCGGACGGGGTGACCGTGAGATGCGCCGAGACGGTTCCGGTGATCTGACTCGGTGCGGTGAGCGGTTCGGTCGACCACACCGCGGCGTCCTCGCGGGAGATCTCCGAGGTCTCGTACACGATCGGAGCCCCCAGTCTTTCGAGGACGCCGGTCTTTACCAGGGCCGGGGCTATCAGTGCTGGGGTGTCCGTGCCGGCCCGGAAGGTGTGGCTCCACCCGGAGTTGGGCTGAGGCGTCAGTGAGCCGTCCGATGTCCCCGGCAGCGGCGCGTTCAGGTAGTAGCGTCGCGGCGGCAGCGTGTACGAGTCCCAGTCGGCGAGCTTCTTGATCGTGAACAGGTTGTGCATGTACTCGGTGTGCACGTCGCCGTCGTTCTCCACGCCGTTCTCCTCGTCGRCAACGAAGCGGTCCAGCCAGCGGAAGGTCGTCGCTGTCGGACGACTGATGCCGCCGAGAAATCCCTTGATCTCGTCGCCGCCGTGATCTCCGATCAGTACCAGGAGACGTTTGGGACCGATCAATGCGTTGAAGAACTCCACCRCCGCGGGTACCGAGAAGATGGTCTCGTGCCAGTAGGTGCCGAGGAAGATGGGGACCCTCCTGGCGTTGAGCTCGTTCAGATAGGTAACCGGTGAACGGACCGCGCTGAACTCCAGCAGCCGTTCGATATTCCGATTCGCCCGGAAGTCGTCGAAGATTTCCCTGACTTCGGCGGAGAGGTTCTCCTCGCCGAACAGCTTGGCGAGCTCCTCGAACGCCAGCAGGTGTCGTGTCTCGTTCTCGTACAGCGATCGGCCCAGATCGGCCCAGGCGCTCTGCGCGCACACGGCCCGCACCCGGTCGTCATGCGCCGCGATGATCAGGCTCTGGCCGGCGCCGTAGGACGACCCCGCGAACCCGATCCGATCCTGATCCGCGCGGTCGGGATAGGTGTTCAGTACCCAGTCGATCACGGCCGAGCCGTCCGCCCGGTCCCGCGGACCGGCGACGTCTATCTTCCCTGTGGAGTCGGCGATCCCACGCTCGCTGTACGCGACCGCCAGATATCCCTTGAGCGCGAAGTTCAGGAGCATCCCCGGATACGACTTCCATCCCGTCGGCGCCAGCGGAGCCGGCATGATGACAACCGGGTGCGGCCCCGGCTTGAGGGGGACCAGCACGCCGGCGTSGAGTTGGACGTCGGCATCGGCTCCGGGGATCCTGGTCGCCGTGAAGGTCCCCGCCCCCCGCAGTTCCCCGAACTTTGCCACGGTCGCCGGCGGGAGATTCTTGAAGTCGCCGCTCTCGAGATTCTCGAGAGCGGCGATCTCCGCGTCGAGCAGTGTTCTGTCATTGGGCGCGAAATCGAACACGTTCGTGGTCTTGGCAGCCGTGGTCACTTGGATGATCCCCTTCTGGGTATGGGAAAAGGAGCCTGCCGGCGAACCTGGCCGACGGACGCGCGATCGTCCGCGGCCGTGACGAGGTGAGATCCGGATATCGGATCCGTGGTGCGGAAGTCTCCCGGTGCACGGGTTCGGAGCCTAGAGGTGTACGCGATCGTCAGGGGTGAGGTGAGTACTTTGTCCGCGCGCCGTACGGCAAGATGGTTTTGACCCGCACGCGGCTGCTGGTTACGAGCGAAGCCCTGCAGCCAGGACAGCGAGAGTACGAACAGCGCCAGCACGCCCACAGCGGCGAGCCACCGCCCGAGGCCCGCGGGCGAGCGGAAGCCGATGGCGAAGGCCACGCCGAACACCAGCGCCGTCGAGACGAGATTGCGAGCACGCTCGCCACGACGTGTCCCACGATCAGTGCGCCGCCGTTGACGTCCATCGAGCGGAACCGGTCGATGACTCCGGTAGTAAGGCGGATCAGTGCCGCATGACCGTATTCTCCCGCAATGGGGCTGCTATTCTTCCACAATAGGGTTGCTAATAGGGTTGCTGGGGCAGTGGGTTTCCGGCCTCGCCTGTTCGGCCTTCCGGCAGGAGCGTCAGCAAGGAGAACGCGTGCCCGTGACCAAACATGTGCCTGTGACCAGCGGCGGGACGGGGTAGGCCGGAGCAACGGGGTCGGCCGGAGCAACGGGGTCGGCCGGAGCAACGGGGTCGGCCGGAGCAACGGGGTCGGCCGGAGTAACGGGGTCGGCCGGAGTAACGGGGTCGACCGGAGTAACGGGGTCGACCGGAACACCGGACGGAGTCGTCCGCCCGGACGGAGTCGTCCGCCCGGACGGAGTCGTCCGCCCGGACGGAGTCGTCCGCCCGGACGGGACCAACCGCGCGGACGGCGGGACCATTCTCGTGCTGACGTTGGGGTATCTCATGGTCGCGGCGATGCTGGTGGTCGTTGTGACCGACGTGTCCGCCGTCTACCTCGCTCGTCGGTCGGTGGCCTCGGCCGCCGACGGCGCCGCGCTGGCCGCTGCCCAGCGCATCGACGAGAACGCGATCTACACCACCACCGACGCCTTCGAGCGCCTGCCCCTCGCCGACATCGCCACGACCGTCGATCAGTACCAGCGCCGGGCCGATCCGAGTGGCCGCACGATCCTCACCTCCACCCTCGTCGACGCGACGACGGTGGAGGTGGAGGGCACGCGTGTGGTCGACCTTCCGGTCGTCGGCTCCCTCGGGGTGGGTCCGGTCACGGTACGTGCCGGAGCGCAGGCACAGTCGGTGGTCCGCCAGCCCGCTGCACCATGACGCCGGCCGGCGCCGGAACGCCGAACCGCGCCGGTTGCGTGCGCGTCACCCGTTGGCTTTCCTCCGACCCCTGATGCAACCAGGTCGAGGTGGCGTCCATGAGATCGTCGAGACCGTGGCCGGTGCGGCGCTCGGCCAGATCCGACACGTCCCGGACCAGCCGGGCCACCCATTCGGCCGGCCGCCCGGCGGACAGCGCCACCGCCTGAGCGGCGTGCTGGGCTGCCTCGTCGCGATCCGGGACCTCCCGGGCCAGCGCGGCCCGGGCCTGCGCCATCCGCACCGAGACCACCATGCCCGTCTGGCCGCTGCCGGTGATCAACGTCGAGGCGCGTTCCAGGTGAGGCGTGGCCTCGTCGGCCGCGCCGACGGTGGTCAGGGCCTCGGCGCAGGCCAAGGCCAGATCCGCCGGGGAGTAAGTGTCGAGCGAGAAACCCGGCGAGCCGTGGGCGGTGTCGTCGAGCCGTTCCATCGTCTGCCAGGCTCTGGCGACGGCGTCCCGGACGCCTGCCCGGTCGCCGGTCGCCGCACAGGCGCTGGTGACGACCTTCCCGGCGATGAGGGCCCGGGTGGAGCTGTGCCCCGCGATCCGCGCCGCCGCCCCGGCGATCTGCAAGGACACCGCCGGGCTGTGTGGGCGGACCACCCGGGCGCGCAGGGCCAGGGCGCGGGCGGCGAGTGGCCCGTCCCCGGCCGCCCGGGCGAGCGCCGCGGCCCGGTCGGCCCGCGCAGCGGCGTCGGAGTGTTTGCCGCGGTCGTAGGCGGTGGCAGCAGCCACCGTCGTGACCGCCGCGTGCAGCCGCATCCACTCCAGCGCCGGCCGGCCGCGCAGCCGGTGCTCCCGGGGCACGGTCTGTGTCGTGCGCTCCAGCGAGACCAGGGCGGACGTGGTAGTGATCAGATCAGACGTCTCGTAGGCCCTGACCGTCGCGGTCAGGGCTGCCATGCAGGCTTCGTGCAGGCCGGACGCGTCGCCGCGCAGACTCACGGAGCCCACCGCCGCGAGGCCGGTGGCAACCAGGACAGAGCGTCGGTCTGCGACCTCCGGGACCTCCGACACGATGGGACCCTCCGTGCTCCTGCGGGAATGATCGCGGCCTTCCGCTGGCACGCGACGGGGCGGTGAGTCGCCGCCGCTAACGGCGTGATCCGATCGCTCGGACGACGGATCCGGTTATTCACGGCGGCCTTCCTCCTCTTCCCGTGGTAGTGGTCGGTTTCCCGTGGTAGGGGTCGGTCCTTGAGTCTTCGTCCCGTCCCGGCGACATCGACCGGTGCACACGCGCGCACCGGTCGATGCGTCCGAGCTCTCCGCATCCGGGCTCTCCATGGCCGACACCCATATGGTCGCGGGGCCGCACTGTCCCGACGAAACCCGGCGTTCACGTATTCGTGCGCGAAGCGCCGCCTTCGAAGGTATCGTTTGGGGGCCGCGGACGCGTCGAGTTGTGCGCACTCGGCGATGTGGTACGTGTCTCTTCAGGGATTGGTATCGGTTGTTGTCGGAGGTTGTTGTCGGACGGCTGAACCGCCTGACCGCCCGGGGCCGCCGTAACGATTGTCCGCAGTGCGGGCGTCGGTTGGCCGAAATGCTCGTGGCATCCCGCGAATGTTTCATCCTCGTGTCGTCGAGCCATTGCATGTTTCGCCACGATGATGTTTCCCGGTCGAGGCGTCGTCGGGATGCCGTCGGGATGCCGTCGGGAGGTCGCGGGGATGCCGTCGGGGCTCGGCGCGACGCCGATGCGAACTCGGCCGGCTCCCGTCCGGGCGGACAAGATCCGTTGTGGCGGTGGCCCCGGGCGCCGCCGGTAAGGTGAACAGCATGGCCGTCGACCTGTCCGAGGAGATCAAACAGCTGGATGCCACGTTGACCGGCATCGAGACGGTTCTCGACGTGGAGGGGTTGCGCCGTCGCGCCGAGGATCTGGAGCGTCAGGCCGCGGACCCCGACCTCTGGTCCGATCAGGACCGGGCCCAGGCTGTCACCCGCCGGTTGTCGTCGACGCGCGGGGACATCGCCAGGGTGGAGGGGCTGCGTCGCCGTCTTGACGACATCGCCGCCGCCGCGGACCTCGGCGATGAGGATCTGCTCGCCGAGGCCGCAGCCGATCTTCCCAGGCTGTCCAGTGACATCGCCGGTCTCGAGGTTCGGACCCTGYTGTCCGGCGAGTACGACGAGCGGGACGCGATCGTGCAGCTCTCGGCCGGGGCCGGCGGGGTGGACGCGGCCGACTGGACGGCGATGTTGCTTCGGATGTACCTGCGGTGGGCCGAGCGGCACGGCTACGCCACGGAGGTCTTCGACACCTCCGAGGCCGAGGAGGCGGGTCTGAAGTCGGCAACTTTCCAGGTCAAGGCGCCCTATGCGTACGGGACGCTGCGCAGTGAGCACGGGGTGCACCGGCTCGTCCGGATTTCGCCGTTCGACAACCAGAACCGGCGGCAGACCTCCTTCGCCGGGGTCGAGGTCACCCCGGTCGTCGAGCTGTCCGACCACGTCGACATCGACGACAAGGATCTGCGTATCGATATTTTCCGTTCGTCCGGTCCGGGTGGGCAGGGGGTCAACACCACCGACTCCGCGGTCCGCATCACGCATCTGCCCACGGGCATCGTGGTGACGTGTCAGAACGAGCGCAGCCAGCTCCAGAACAAGGCCGCCGCGATGATCGTGTTGCAGGCGAAGCTCCTGGAGCGGCGGCGGGCCGAGGAGGCGGCGGAGAAACAGCGCATCACCGGCGGGCCACAGGACGTCTCCTTCGGATCGCAGATCCGTAACTATGTCCTCCACCCGTACCAGATGGTGAAGGATCTGCGTACCGACACCGAGACCTCGAACACCAGCGGTGTTCTCGACGGCGAGCTCGATGATTTCATCGACGCGGAGATCCGGTGGCGGCGGTCGGTTGAGAACCAGGCGTGAGAGGGTTCTTCGGAGCTTTTGTCGACGCCTGGGATGTGTCTGGTTCCGGACTGAGCGGGCAAGCCTCGCCGCACCGTCCGGGCGCTCGTGGCCCGGCGAGACGATGAGCGCCCGGCGCCCGGCGCCCGGCGCTCCGGTTCCGGAGGTTCGGAGTTCCGGAGGTTCGGAGTTCCGGGGGTTCGGGGGTCTGGAGATCCCCCGTTTCCGGGACGGCATCCGAATGTCGCCTGCCTCTCGGGGAACGGACGGTGAAAAGACAAAGATCCGGCCGTGGTGGGAACGTCGGTGTGACGTAGGCCCGGCCGGCGGCTCGGCCCGGCCCGGCGTCGGGGAAGGACTCCACCGGATCTCCTGACGCCATTGGCATGCCGGGTATACACGTGTAGAGTTCCGGGTAGTTCGCGGACCGTTCGATTTTTTAGTTTCGGTGTCTTGATCTGGTCCGCCTACTGCTTCACCCGATGGGATGTACGCCCGTGTCACCTGGTCGTTCACAATTGCGAACCGCTGTCGCGGAGGGAGTGCGGTCTGTGTCCCTGCACACGAATGCACGCATGTATATGTGTGGAAATAACGGTGCAAATCCGGGCAAGATGGCCAGTCTCGCCGGTACGGGAACGCCGTGACCTCCCTGGCGCCTGCGGCGTCCGGCGCCGCAGGCGGCGTGTTCRAGGGTGCGCCCACGATGCCCCTGCCCGTCCTTATGTACCAYGGCGTCGGTGATTCGGTGAGTGCGGACTTCCGACGCTGGGAGGTCCCTCCCGGTGCCTTCGCCGAGCAGCTCGAGGCCCTCGTCGAAAGCGGCTACCACCTCACCGGTCTCACTGACGCGCTGGCACATCCCACCCGCCGCCAGGTGGTGATTACCTTTGAGAACGGCTTCGAGGACTTCGTCACCACCGCGGTGCCCGCTCTGCGGGCGATCGGGGCCAGCGCTACCCTGTATGTGCCGACCGCCTTCGTCGGCCGGCGCGCCACCTGGCTGGATGGCTACACCGAGCGCAACCTCCCCCTGTTGGWCTGGTCCGACCTCGCCGCGCTCGCCGGGGAGGGCATCGAGCTTGGCTCGCACGGTCACCGTCATCTGGAGCTCGACGTGGTGCCGACCGCTCTGGCGCGGTACGACGTCACCGCCAGCCGGCGGCTGATCGAGGAGAGAACCGGCCGGCGTCCGGACAGCTTCTGCTACCCCTTCGGTTATCACTGTGYGGCGGTGCGCCATGTCGTCGCGGCCGCCGGGTTCGAATCAGCCTGTGAGGTCGGATACCGCATTCATCAACCGACGTTGTCCCGGTTCGCCATCAGCCGATTGATCGTCAATCGGGCCGCTGGGGCGGCCGACATCCTTCGGCTCGTTTCCCAGGGGCATCGCGACGCCCTGCTCAGCGTCCGGCGAGGACTGCAGTCGGGGTGGCGGACATATCGAGCGGCGCGCTGGCGGCTCGGCCGAGGCGCCTGACGACGGGGGCGCGGGAAACTGGAGTCCGGGGCCCGGCGGTTACCGCGTGCTCTCTCACACGACCGCGAGCCGATAGCCCCGCTTGATGACGGTCTCGACCGCGCAGCCGGCCGGTCCCAGCGCGGTGCGTAACCGGGCGACGGTCATCTCGACCGCGTGTTCGTCGGTCAGCCCGGCCGTGCCCGTCCGGCGCAGCAGCTCGGCTCGGGACAGCACCCGGCCGGGACGCTCGGTCAGCGCGTCGAGGACTGCCGCGGTCCTGGGTGCGAGCATCACCGGCTCGCCGTTGACGATCACTGCCCCGCCCTGGACCCGCAGCACGTGCCCCGCGGCCTCGACGGTCCGCACCCGGCGACGCGGGAGCTCGTCGGACAGCGTGCGCACGAGTGCTCCGAGCCGGAACCGGTCCGGGGTCACCGTCGCCACGCCCTGCCGTTCGAGGGGGGCGGCACAGACCGGACCYACGCACGCGGGCAGTACCTCGCCACGCAGCGCGGTCAGCAGTTCGTCGAACTGTCCCATCTCCCGGGCGATCCGTAGCAGGCTCACCACGGCGGGCGCGCTGGTGAAGGTGACCGCGGAGACCCCGCCGGTGACGATGAGCTCGACCATCCGGCGGACCGGCCGCAGATCGTCCGGTGGTTCCCACCGGTACACCGGTATCTCGACGACCTCGGCACCCGCCGCGCGCAGTCCCTCGACCATGTCTGGCAATGGCTCGCCGTGTAGCTGCACCGCGATGCGCAGCCCGGCCAGGTTCTCCGTGAGCAGATGGGCGACGAGCTCGGCGCCGGATTCCGAGCGGGGCGACCAGCACTCGGTCAGCCCCGCGGCCCGGACGGCGCCGGTGACCTTCGGCCCGCGGGTGAACAGCCGGGCGCCGTCCAGCCGGTCGCGCAGCCGCTCGCCGAGCCCCCAGCCCTCGGCGGCCTCCACCCAGCCGCGGAAGCCGATTGCCGTCGTGGCGATCACCGCGTCCAGCGGCCGGGTGAGGCACTCCCGGGTCGCGGCGAGCAGCAGGCTGTCGTCGGCAAGCGGCACTATGCGCAGGGCCGGGGCATGGACCACCCGGGCTCCGCGCCGTTCGAGGAGGTTCGCGAGCTCGTCGCGGCGACGCGCGGCCGTGACCCCGACGGTGAAGCCGAGCAGCGGTGGCAGCGCGGCGCTGACGGCCGGCTCCCTCGATGTCGCCGACGCCGGGAACATCCCGGGTGCGCTGGTGGTTTCGGGCGGGCTGGTGGTTTCGGGCGGGCTGGTGGTTTCGGGTGTTCCGGCGGTCCCGGGTGCGCCGGACCGGTCGCCAGCGTCGGGCCGCCCTGGACTACGGATTGTCACAAGGCTACCTCCTGGGCTGGGGTCCCGCGCCGATCCCCCGGTCACCGCAGGATCGGACACGGCCATGTCCACGCGCTTGCCGGTGTGCAACGCCGGTGTTAACCGGCACCGTTGCGTATTCACGACGTCCGCATCGAGCGTTCGTCGGGCATCTCACATCCCGTCGTGTCGTGGAGTGCATGCCTTGTAGCCGGACCGACCTGACTTCGAGTCAGCGTTGACATCCTGGGTTCGTACGGTTCTGGCCGTAGCGGGTGCCCGTTCGGACCGGCACCCATCGGTTCGGACGTGCGGGTGGTGCGCGGATGTCTTCTCGATCACTGGTGGTCGTCGGCCACGGCATGGTGGGGCATCGGTTGTTGGCGGCGCTGCGGGACCGCGACGTCGAGGGGCGATGGGATGTCACGGTCCTCGCGGAGGAACCTCGGCCCGCCTATGACCGGGTGGGCCTCTCGGCGTACTTCACCGGGGCCACCGCGGAGGACCTCAGCCTCGTCGAGGACGGATTCCTTGAGCACCCCCGGCTGCGAGTGCGTCTCGGTGAACCGGTCGTCGCCGTCGATCGGGCCGCCCGGACGGTGACCACCGGTGCCGGCCGCACCTACCGGTACGACGCGCTGGTGCTTGCGACCGGTTCCTACCCGTTCGTCCCACCGGTACCCGGCCGGGAGGCCACCGGCTGCCACGTCTACCGCACGATCGAGGACCTGGATGCGATCTCCGCCTCGGCGCGCGGCAGCCGGACCGGGACCGGTGTGGTCGTCGGTGGCGGCCTGCTCGGCCTGGAGGCGGCGAACGCGCTGCGTAGCCTGGGGTTGGCCACCCACGTCGTCGAGTTCGCGCCCCGGCTGATGCCGGCCCAGGTCGACGAGGCCGGCGGGCAGACACTGCGAGCCCACATCACCGGGCTCGGGATCGGCGTCCACACCGACACGGCCACCGAGCGGATCGAGGCCGATGCCGACGGGCGGGTCGCCCGAATGGTCTTCGCCCGTCACCCCGAGGGGCTGGCCGGCCTCGACACCGACGTCGTCGTGTTCTCGGCGGGGATCCGCCCGCGGGACGCTCTGGCCCGCGAGTGCGGACTCGACGTCGGGGATCGCGGTGGCATCGTCGTCGACGAGGGCTGCCGCACCAGCGACGAGCACATCTATGCCGTCGGCGAGTGCGCCCTGGCGGCCGGACGGGTGTACGGGCTGGTCGCGCCCGGATACGCGATGGCCGAGGTCGTCGCGGACCGTCTGCTTGGCGGCGACGCGACCTTCACCGGCGCCGACATGTCGACCAAGCTCAAGTTGCTCGGCGTCGATGTCGCGAGCTTCGGGGACGCCTTCGGGACGACTCCCGGTGCGCTGCCTATCACGTTCGCCGACCCGGTGGCCAAGGTCTACAAGAAGCTGGTGCTCTCCGACGACGCGCGTAGCGTCCTCGGTGGCATCCTTGTCGGCGACGCGGGGGAGTACGGAACGCTGCGGGCCATGGTCGGCTCCGCCGGGGTCGTGCCGGACGATCCCGCGCGGCTCATCCTGCCGGCCGGCGACGTCGCCGGGGCCGGCGGCTCCGGGGCCGGGGTGGCGCTCTCCGCCGGGGCGCAGATCTGCTCGTGCAACAACGTCACCCACGGTCAGATCTGCGCCGCGATCAGCGCGAATGGCCTTACMGACGTCGCTGGGATCAAGGGGTGCACCAACGCGGGCACGAGCTGTGGCAGCTGCGTGCCGATGCTCAGGACGATCCTCGGCCAGCAGCTCGCCGCCGCGGGCCTCGAAGTGTCGAAGGCGCTGTGCGAGCACTTCGACGTCAGCCGGGCCGAACTGTTCGAGATCGTCCGGGTGCGGGGGATCACGACGTTCTCGCAGCTGATCGCCGAGCACGGTYGGGGCCGGGGCTGCGAGGTCTGCCGGCCGGTGGTGGCCTCGATTCTTGCCTCCCTCTACAACGGGTACGTCCTAGTCGGCGAGCAGGCCGCCTTGCAGGACACCAACGACCACCTGCTCGCGAACATGCAGAAGGACGGCACGTACTCGGTCGTCCCCCGGCTGCCCGGCGGCGAGGTCACGCCCGAGACGCTCATCCTGATTGGCGAGGTGGCCCGGGACTTCAACCTCTATACGAAGATCACCGGCGGGCAGCGCATCGACCTCTTCGGCGCCCGGGCCGAGCAGCTGCCGAAGATCTGGAAGCGGCTGACCGACGCCGGACTCGAGTCCGGACACGCCTACGGCAAGGCGTTGCGGACGGTGAAGTCCTGCGTCGGGGAGACCTGGTGCCGCTACGGCGTACAGGACTCCACCACGTTGGCCGTCGACCTGGAGCTACGCTACCGCGGCCTGCGATCCCCTCWCAAGATCAAAATGGCGGTCTCCGGCTGTGCCCGGGAATGCGCGGAGGCGCGGTCCAAGGACGTCGGGGTGATCGCCACCGAGCAGGGCTGGAACCTGTACCTGGGCGGCAACGGCGGTCATCGGCCCCGGCACGCGGAGCTGTTCGCCTCCGACCTCGACACCGAGACGCTCGTCCGCTACATCGACCGTTTTCTGATGTTCTATGTGCGCACCGCCGATCGCCTCCAGCGCACCGCGCCGTGGGTGGAGAGCCTCGACGGCGGCCTTGGGCATGTCCGCGAGGTCATCGTCGACGACTCGCTGGGCATCTGCGCCGAGCTTGACACGGCCATGGCTTACCACGTCGCGACCTATCAGGACGAGTGGAAGACGACGCTGGCCGATCCGGTCGCACTGCGCCGGTTCGCCTCGTTCGTCAACGCCCCCGAGGGGGCCGACCCCGACGTCATCCACGTCCTCGAACGCGGCCAGCCCCGGCCGGCCCGCCCGGCCGAGCGGGCGGCCCTCATCGCCGGTGCCACGCTACCCGTGGTGGCTGACCGTTTCCTTGCCTATCCAGGCTCCTTGCCTATCCAGAGGGACGAAACGGACACAAAAGCCTCTGGATAGGCAAGTAGGCGCATCACGGACGATTTGGAGGCCGCCATGATCTGGACCGACATCTGTGCCCTGGACGATCTGACTCCCGATCGCGGCGTGGCCGCGCTCGTCAACGGCGCCCAAGTGGCCATCTTCCGGCTGAGCGACGGTCCCGTGCTCGCCGTCGGCAACGCCGACCCGATCGGCCTGGCCAACGTGCTCTCCCGGGGTCTCGTCGGCTCCCGCGGAGACCGGGCCGTGGTCTTCTCGCCGTTGCACAAGCAGGCGTTCGACCTGGCGACGGGGGAGTGCCTCGATGCCGAGGGGGTGCGCATCCCCGTCTACCCGGTGCAGGTGCAGGACGGTCGGGTGCTGGTCGGCCCCGTCGCGGCGGCCCGGCCGGTCAGCTGAGGCGATCAGTCGGGCGATCAGCCGAAACGGTCGGCTACGGTGATCGGCCCCGAACGGGCTGGTCAGGCCGCACACTGGGAGAAAGCCGACGCGGGAGGGGACGAAGATGACCGGTGCGCAGACAGCCCCGGGCGGATGGGTGGCCCTTGTCGGTGGCGGTCCCGGGCGGGCGGATCTGATCACCGTACGCGGTCTACGGCTGCTCCAAGCTGCGGATGTCGTGGTGGTCGACCGGCTGGCTCCCCGTGAACTGCTGGACGAGGTGCGACCCGGTACCGAGATCATCGATGCGGGCAAGGCGCCGCACGGTCACAACCTGACCCAGGACGAGATCAACGCGGTGGTCGTCGATCGGGGACTGCGCGGGTTCGGTGTCGTCCGRCTCAAGGGCGGCGATCCGTTCGTCTTCGGTCGTGGCGGCGAGGAGGCTCTGGCCTGCKCCGCGGCCGGCCTGCCCTGCGAGATCGTCCCCGGGGTGACGAGCGCCGTCGCGGTCCCCGCGCTCGCCGGGATCCCGGTGACCCACCGGGGCATCACCCAGGACGTGGCCGTCGTCAGCGGCCACATCGATCCTTCGCATCCCGGTTCCACTGCCGACTGGGACGCGCTCGCTACCGGTCCGGGCACGGTCGTCGTGCTGATGGGCGTCGGGGCACTCTTTGAGATCAGTCACGAGCTGGTGAAGCGGGGCCGCCGGCCGGAGACTCCGACCGCGGTGATCCACGCTGGCGGGACAGCCGATGAGACGATTATCATCGGGCCCCTGGTGGATATCGCCCAGCTCGCGGCCGAAGCCGCGATCAGTTCTCCCGCGGTCATCGTAATCGGAGATGTGGTTACGCTACGTGATCGACTTGCAGGCGTGATAGGTACCGTCGGGGCGGTCCCAGCGTGGCCGGGCTCAGGAGACGTGACGGGCGGCGAGGACCGCCAGTAGCATCACGATTGCGATCAGTGCGACGATCACCTGCGGTGACATCTGGAAGAAGTTCTGGCGCAGATACTCGCGCGAGGCGCGGCAGGTGGGACACCGRCCTTCGACCACTAGTCCGGCGCAGCGCGCGCAGACGAGATCCTCGCTGCCCATGGCGCCTCCTTCCCACCCGTGACGGATGCCATGATCGGGCGATCGTCGCACTTCCCCGGGATGGGGGACAACACCCGGACGTTCCGGATGGAGCACGACCGCTGGCGACGCGCACGATCGACTTCCACGTTACGCCCGCGCACGGTGGCGTGCCGCTCCGTCAAAGGTCGATCGGGCGGGCGGCGACCCGTCCGGGCTGTTCCCGGAGATTCCGGTCGGGCGTAACCTGCGGTCCCCGACCTTCGTCACGCCCTACCATACGGCTACTGAAAGTCATAGGCGTGCGGGAAGGCGCAATGATTGTTTTGAGTTCCGTGAGCAAGCGGTACCCGAACGGCGACCGGCCGGCGCTGGTCGATGTCACCGCGGAGATCGGTGTCGGTGAGTTCGTCTTCCTCGTGGGTCCGTCCGGATCGGGTAAGACCACATTGCTGCGATTGCTGCTGCGGGAGGAACGAGCGACGTCCGGCCGGGTGCTGGTGGCTGGCCGTGACGTCGCGCGGATCCCGGACCGCGGGGTGCCCCAGTTGCGCCGGCTGGTCGGCTGTGTCTTCCAGGACTTTCGCCTGCTACCGAATCGGACCGTAACGGCGAACATCGCGTTCGCCCTTGACGTGGTCGGCCGTCCTCGGCATGTCGTGCGCAGCGTCGTGCCGGAGGCACTCGACCTGGTCGGCCTCGCGGAGAAGGCGGACCGGTATCCCGACGAACTCTCCGGAGGCGAACAGCAGCGGGTCGCGATCGCCCGGGCGTTCGTTGGCCGTCCACGGATCCTGCTGGCCGACGAGCCGACCGGCAACCTCGATCCGAACACCAGCATCGAGATCGTGAACCTGCTCGACACTGTTCATCAGGCCGGCACCACCGTCGTGATGGCCACCCACAACGCGTCGCTCGTCAACGCGATGCGCCGCCGGGTGCTCGAGCTGAGCGACGGCGCGCTGATCCGGGACGAGGCTCGCGGACGTTACAACCAGGATGATCTGGCGGTGCCGATGATTCCCCGGCCCCGGCCCAGGGTGCCGRCCGACCGGGTCCGCTGATGCGACCGGGTCTGCTGGCGTCGCTGCTGTGGACGGGCCTGCGCCGCAACCTGGCGATGACCTGTGCCATGATCATAACTGTCACGATCTGCCTGGCGTTGCTGGGGTCGGGCCTGCTCCTGCGGGCGCAGGTGCACACCATCGACGACTTCCTGCTCGACCAGATCGAGGTCGTCGTTGATCTCTCCGATGGCATCACCCCGGGCGAGCGGTCTGCCMTCGATGCCGAGATCGCGGCGGATCCACTGGTCGCCGACGTGCGGTACGAAAGCAAACAGCAGGTGTACGACCGTTTCCGCCGGGACTTCCGTGGATCGCCCGACGTCCTCGCCGGTGTCGGACCCGACGACCTGCCCGCGGCGCTACGACTCACGCTTACCGATCCGCGAGCGGCCCGCGACATCGTCGTCACCTACACCGGCCTCGACGGGGTGGAAGCTGTTCGCGACCAGCGCGGCCTGCTTGACCCGTTGTRCCGGTTCCTCGACGCCTTCACAGCGGGCGCTTTCGCCCTCGCCGGCGTGCAGGCCCTGGCGTCCTTCGCCCTCATCTACACGATGATCCGGATCTCGGCGCACGCCCGGCGACGGGAGACTTCGATCATGAAGATGGTCGGTGCTTCCAACGGAACAATCCGGGCTCCGTTCGTCTTGGAGATCGCGGCGGTGGGGCTGGTTGGCGGGCTGCTCGCCACGGGCGTGCTTGCGTTGGCGAAGATCTACCTGGTGGACGGCCGGTTCGCGAAGCAGACGATGTTCCCCCTGTTCGGTTGGTCGGYGGTCTGGGAGACCGCGGCCGTCGTGCTGGGGGTCGGTGTGCTCGCCGCCGCCGTGATGGCTTCGGTGGCGCTCCGCCGTCATCTGCGGGTCTGAGGCGTCATCCGTCGCTCGGCCCCGGTTCGCTTCGATTCGAACTGGACATCATCCTCGATGAATACTTCCTTGAGATAATCTTCGGGTGACACCTCATATTGGCGTCCCTCCGGGCTCGTCCAGGTGAAATGTCCAGGCCTGGGCTGGCACACGGACCATCCCTTCTGCGTGGATTGATCGGGAGATGATGTGCCCGGCCGCCCCGGTCTTCTYGTAGCTCCTTGCTTGGCGTCACGCCTAGGCCGCTTTTCACCCGAGTGTTTCAGCCGGTGATGCCTCCGGCATTTTGGCCCGAGGTTCCGCTCGCTCGTCTGGCCACCTCGACGATGCGGCCTGGTATGATCAAGATCGCAGTGAATGGAAGGCTGCTCGCATCCCGGAAAGACACATGTAGGGTTTCGAGTTCGAACATGACGAGCCAGGGCGGCCGAGGGAAAGCGACGCCGGCTGACCTCCAGAACTCGTCCTTCCGGCGGATCCATCAGTATCCGCCGCCATGTGCATCGGGGGTTCTCGGCCATCTCGCGAACGAGTCCGGCCGGTATCGGGCCATAACCGGGAAGTTCCGCCGGCCGTTCCGACATACCCAGCAGACAGGAAGCCGACACGACCACCTGCATCTCGATACTGACACGGTCACGATCCCGCCCCATCAGCAGGTCGTAGAAAACGTCGGCCCGACGCTGCTCGAGCCCGCGACCGTCCTGCGCACCGCCCGCTCTCCTCGCCAGAAGGTCCACTCGTCGAAACGCCGCGAGCATGCGGTCCGCCGGAAGCGAGGCCGAGATGCGGCCCATACCATCCGGCTCGGCCCGCACTGTCACCCGACGCGCCTTCGTCGCCCTGCGGCGACGCTGTTCCGCGCCCTGAGGGTCTACCAGCACCACACGCCGTCGAACGGCGGCCGCGAACGCTGCGTGGCTCGGCCGCCCACCCCGGCGCAGAACCGTCTCCGCCACGTCCGCGGCCTGGTCGTCCGACAGGTTGGCCGTCAGTCGTTCCAGCACGGTCAGCCGCTGGGAATCTAGCTCACCATGTTCCAGAGCAGTCAGCGCTGCCGGCATGCGGCGGACGACGCCGACCGCGAAACCCAACTGTTTGTTTCCCGCCGCTGATGACATTCTCAGCTCGGCGGCCAGTTCGTCTCCCGCGAACTCGTGAAATCCCCTGGCAACCCCGCTCTCATCCTCTTCCGTGGGCGGCCGTAGCTGCGCGAACCTCGCTCTMACGAGCAGCCGTGCCGCCTCCCAGCGCGCGATCTCCCGACCGATCTCCACATCTGCCCGGAGGCATCCGTCCGCGTCGAGTTCAGCTACACGATGACCATAAACCATCGATGAGTCCAGATGACGGGAAAGAGAACCACGGTCGTCGACTCCGGTGTCGCGGGGGCCCAGGGCCTCTGCTTCCTCGCGCGGGCTGGACTCGCCTGAACTGGACWCGCCCGGACTGGACTGTGAGCCGGGCCGAAGCGATGAACCGGGTCTGGTCACTGGATGCATCATGCCGCCTGTCATGGGCGCGTAGAGGGAGCGGTTGGATCTGCCGGCAGGAATCGCCGCCGATCCGCCTGAACACTCTGGTCATCGAACGTGTGTTCGAGTATAGTACTCGCTGGCACCGTTCATCAAGTCCATCGTCATCAAGTCCATCGTCTCGACGGCCGAGCAAGCTCGACAGCCGAGCAAGGAGGTGGAAGGTGCTGAACGCCCAGGTCGCGCCGCCGCGGCGRCTCCTCCGCGGGGCGCGCTGACGGCGCTCGTCGCCCTACGGAGCGCTCGGCGACGTCACCCGGGCCACGTCGGCGACCGACGATGGCGCTCACATGATCGATACCATGGGTGTCCTCGCGGTGGAGCCGGCGTGTCACCGACGCGGGAGGCAGGACGTAGGTTCGGAGAAGATTTCGCGAACGGTGTGGGAAGAGGGACAGGACAGTGCMGAGGGAGACGGGGCGCAGACTGATCGCGCAGAACAAGCGCGCCCGGCATGACTACGACATCCTCGACACCTACGAGGCTGGGCTGGTGCTCCGTGGCACCGAGGTGAAGGCGCTGCGGGCCGGGYGGGCCTCGCTCGTCGACGGGTTCGCCCAGATCAGCGATGGTGAGATCTGGCTGCACAACGTGCACATCCCCGAGTACACCGAGGGGACCTGGACGAACCACGCTCCCCGCCGCAAGCGCAAGATGCTGCTGCACCGGGCGGAGATCGAAAAGCTGGTCGGTAAGACCCAGGAGGGTGGGCTCACGCTGGTCCCGCTCTCGCTCTACTGGAAGGACGGGCGGGCGAAGATCGAAATTGCGCTGGCGCGTGGCCGCAAGTCCTACGACAAACGGCACGCGATCGCGGAGCGGGACGCGGCCCGGGAGATCGGCCGGGCGATGGGCCGCCGAGCCAAGGGGCGCTACCTCTGATAGCCAGCCGTCCATGACACCGTCCGTGGTGCCGCCGATGTTCCTGTCGACGTTTCTGTCGATGTTCCCGTCGTCGTTATTTCGTCGTCGTGCCGCGGATTCGCCGGTTCCGGCAGCATCCGGGTCGCCGTGACCGCCTCCGACGGCGACCGGCTGGCGCAGTTCGAGGCCCTGCTGAGCGCCCAGGGTAAGGCGGTGCTGGCGGCGGCGGTCGCGGCATTTGCCGAGGATGAGCGTGCCGGTGGAGGCGCGGCCCGGGAACTGGCTGTCGGTGCCCGCCTGCGCGCCGAGGGCGTGTCCCCCGCGCTCCTCGCCGCCGCGTTCACTCAGGCGGAGCTGAGGCGGCGCGCGATGGTCAAGTTTGCTCGGGCCGATCGGATGTTCTTCACCCGAGCCGGGTTGGAACAAGCGTCCTCGCAGGCGGCGGCCGAGCATCGGGCCGCGCGGTTCGCCGGTCTGTGCCGGCTCGCCGACCTGTGCWCGGGGATCGGCGGGGACGCGTTGGCCCTCGCGCGGGGCCGGGAGATCATGCTCGTCGACCGGGATCCGGTTCATCTGCGGATGGCCGCGCTCAACGTCGCCGTCCACGCGGTCGAGGGCACGACGGTGCTGCCCACGACGGTGCTGCCCACGACCGCGCCGCCCACGGGATCGACCGTGCCGACGGGATGCCTCGAGACGCGCCTGTCCGACGTGCGGGAGGTGGACCTCTCCGGATGCGACGCCGTGTTCGTCGATCCGGCCCGGCGTGCCGGCGACCGTCGGTTGGTGTCGCGGGCGAGCGAGCCGCCGCTGGCCTGGTGCTTCGGGCTTGCCGACAAGGTTGCGGCCGTCGCGGTGAAGGCCGCGCCAGGGCTGGCGACGGAGCTGGTTCCCCCCGGCTGGGAGATCGAGTTCGTGGCCGACGGACGGGATCTCAAGGAGGCCGTACTGTTTTCACCG
This sequence comes from Frankia sp. CgMI4, assembly GCF_001756285.1. Lineage (NCBI taxonomy): Bacteria > Bacillati > Actinomycetota > Actinomycetes > Frankiales > Frankiaceae > Frankia > Frankia sp. CgMI4. The sequence goes on along the minus strand of NZ_MAQZ01000043.1, from coordinate 16,474 downwards.
GCCCTCGCGACCGCCCCGCGTCGCGCCACTGTGCTGCCCGGGCCGGGCGGCTCGGCGTCCCTGCGGGCCAGGGGAGCGCCGGTGAGCCTCACCGGGACCCCGGATCCAGTCGTCCCGGCGGATACAGGTCGGGCGGGTCGGGTGGGTCGGGTGGGTCGGGTCGGCGAGCTAGCCGGTCGGGTAGCGGCTCCGGGCCGGTTCCTCCACGATCCGAGCCCGGCGGTCACTCGGGCGGGCCTGATCGGCGAGCTCGGGCGGCGCCTCGGAGCCTGGCAGATTGATCCGATGATCGCCTTCCTGACCTCCGACGAGGCAGTGACGACCCCCTTCGCCCGCCTGCTGTGCATCGAGGCCGAGCTGCCCTTCGACGTGCGCCGGATCGCGGACCTGTTGCGGTCTCGTGAGATCGGGTCGCTGGACGTCCGGCGACGCGGTCTCGCCGGCGACGTCGAGGAGATCCGTCGCCGGTTGCTACCCCGCCGTCGTGATCTGATTCCCGGTGGACCGGCCGTCACCGTGGTGATGACGAGGCTGCGTGGAGCTCCCTGGGCCTTCGTCTGCACCCCGGTATCGGATGTCGGGGGTATCGGATGTCGGGGCGGTKGCGACCGACTCTCATGACCGACCGACTCTCATGACCGACCGATCCCGGTGGACGCCATCGGGGGCGAAACAGGAGTGACGTTCATGCGTGTTGCCTTCGTCGGACTGGGCACGATGGGATTTCCCATGGCCGGTCACCTGGTTCGGGCCGGGTTCTCCACCACCGCGTTCAATCGCACGGCCGCGACCGCGGCACGCTGGGCCGAGGAACATTCCGGCCGGATCGCGCCGTCGCCCGCCGCCGCGGCGACCGAGGTCGACGTCGTCTGCCTCTGCGTCGGTGCCGATGACGACGTCCGCGAGGWCGTCCTCGGTGCCGACGGGGTGCTGGGAGCGCTTCGGCCCGGTGCGATCATCRTCGATCACACGACGACCTCCGCGGAACTCGCGGAGGAGATCGCGGCGCGCACCGCCGAGGTCGGCGTCGGTTTCGTCGATGCCCCGGTCTCCGGCGGGGAGGCGGGTGCCATGGCCGGCCGGCTGAGCATCATGTGCGGTGGGGATCCTGAGACGATCGAGCGGGCCAGGCCGGTGCTCGCCGCCTACGGCGCGACCATCACGAGGATCGGGCCGGTCGGTAGCGGACAACTCACCAAGATGGTCAATCAGATTCTGGTGGCGGGAGCCGTCGAAGGGGCGGCCGAGGCCATCAACTTTGCTATTGCCGCCGGTCTGGACACCGATCTGGTGCTTTCCGCCGTGGCYGGCGGCGCCGCCAACTCGTGGTACCTGGCGAATCGTGGTCAGACCATGGTGCGCGACGAGTTCGATTTCGGGTTTGCGGTCGACTGGATGCGCAAGGATCTGCGGATCTGCCTTGCCGAGGCGGGCCGGCGTGGTATCCCGCTGCCGATGATCGAGCTGGCTGAGCGGGATCTCGCAGCTGCCCAGGCGGACGGCGAGGGCGGTCTCGACACGACGGTCGTCATCCGGCAGCGGCGCCGTGCGACCAGGCCGGGCGGCGCGGGTGGCGAAGTCTCTCCGGCTTCCTGATCATGGCGCCGCAACGGTGCCGGTCACGGTGGCGATCAGGCAGCCGGCGACGGTACCGGTCGCCAGGACGAGCGGGACGATCCGGCCGAGATGGAGCAGGCACAGGCCCCCGATCAGGGCTCCGGCGAACATGGCGACGGGGCCGGCGAACCGCCGCGTCCGCCGCGCCCCACCGCGGCCCGTTCCTCCGCCGAGCCGGGAGTCGATGATGATCCCGGTCAACGTGCTGGTCAGCACATTCGTCGGGATGTCCGGAACGGCCATCCGCCGAGCMGTCGCGTGCTGCAGGCCCATCGCGAGGGCCAGCGGGAGGATGACGGCATAGGGCCGGGCCCCGGGGATCTCGGGGATCTCGGGTTCCGTACCGAGTCCCTGGGTGACCAGCGTRGCGATCAGCGCGCCGGCCATCAGCCCGGTCTGCGCGGCCATCGCGATGATCAACCACGAGAAGCGGCGACCGCCGATTATGGTCACCGTGCCGATCCGTCCGGCGATGACGGCTCCGGCCAGGAAGCCAGCCAGGGCCAGCGCCGACAGGTCGGCGGACAGGCCCGGGGCCCCGGCCAGCGCAAAGGCCAGCAGGACGACGTTTCCGGTCATGTTGGCCACGAACACCCGGCCGAGTCCGAGAAAACTGACCGCGTCGACGAGACCGCTGAGGATCGCCAACGCCACCAGCAGAGTCGGYAGCCGCCGACGCTGGTCGGGGGACGGTCGCATGGGCACAGTTTCACCGAGCGACGGCCCGTGCGGCGGAAGGCGGGAACTCCCGGCGCCTCTGATTTCGGCGGCTCTGATCTGATCTTCTGATCTGATCAGAGCCGCAACGGACGGACCGGAGCCGCGGCGAGCGCGGGAGTGCTCCGCCAGTCGACCCCGGGAACGTCGATGTAGAGCTCGATCTCGTTGCCATCCGGGTCGAGGATGTACAAGCTGTGGGTGACCGTGTGATCCGACGCGCCGACGACGGTCACATCCGCGTCGTGCAGACGGGCGAGCACCGCGCGCAGCTCGTCGTCGCTGTCGCCAACCTTCAGCCCGAAGTGGTACAATCCCACCCGCCGGCCCTGGGGTATGGCCGCCGCGTCCTCGCCGACCTCGATGAGGAGCAGCTCGTGGTGGGTGCGTCCGGAGGAGAACGCGGCGGCCGGGGCCCGCAGTGGGTTGCCGTCCGCGCCCGCCGGGTCGGGAAAGATCTGCCGCCAGCCGAGTACGTCCCGGTAGAAGGCGCTGGAACGCTCGATGTCCCGGACGTAGAGGACGAGATGTCCCAGTTCCTTGATCTCCACGGTGATCTCCCGAGGCGCTGGTCGTCTGGTAGCCGTTATCCATACAACAACTCCGTACAACGACGTTGCCCGCGACGGCATGCCCACGGGGCCGGGCCGCTGTGACGCGCGGCCGCCACGCCCGCCACAGCCGCCACATCGGAAACCCGTTGGTACGCGGGGTGCCCGACGTGGGAACATGGAGCCGGCGTCCGAGCGTTGGACGCAGTGACGCGCGCGATGGGTCGGGTTGGCAGGAGCGTCTGTTGGCTGGTGCCGGCGTCTGCGTCTGCGTCTGCGTCTGCGTCTGCGGTACACTGAAACGTCGTAACTGATCAGAACTTGGGGGTGACCGGCTTCGACTCCGGACGTCGAGGCAGGGGAAGCGGGCCGAGGATGAGCGGTTATCTCGTTAACGATCCGTTCAGAACAACAGCTGCCAACAAGACGCAGCCCACTACCCCCACTTACGCGCTCGCCGCTTAAGAGGGACTAGGTAGTCGTCAGTCTGGGAGAGCCTCCGGCCCAGAATCTGACGTCGCTAGGAGGATCACCGGCTGACCTGGTCGCGGGGTCGGTCGGGACATCAAACAGCGACTGAGCCTATGTCGGCTTGCCTGCGTGTCCGACGAGGCTGAGAAACAAGTAGCAGGATGCGCCCGGAGAAGCCCTGTGTCGGGGCCGGAGGACGCGGGTTCGATTCCCGCCACCTCCACGAGAGGCCCGGCCTTTGGCCGGGCCTTTTTCGTGCCCTGACCAGCATCGACGCCAGCCGGCCGCACCACGCGGGGTCCGGCCGGAGGCTCGCTGGGCGATGGCTGGGCGACGCGCCTACGGCGAGGGATCGCCGCGGCGACCGCCTCGGCCGCGGCTTGGCCCGTCGACCGAAGCATGTGCGCGTAGATCTTCCCCGTGATCGCTGGCGAAGAGTGACGAAGCCTCTTCGAGATGATCGTGATATCGAGGCCTGCGGCCAGCTGGATGCTGGCGCTTCCGTGGCGCAGATCGTGGAGACGACGGCGGGGGAGCAGCCCTCGGCCAAGCTCGGTCCCCGCATCGAGGACGACCGACAGCGGCTCGGCGAGTGTGAGGAGATACCGGCCGCCTACCCGGTGCGCGCCCACGACCCGCACCGTGTGGCCGGCGTCCTCCCGGCCGACGTAGACGTTCCAGTCGCCGGCGGCCTTCCGGTAGAGGTTCCCGATCGCTACCTCGGTCGCACCGACGGCCGCGGCGACCTTCACTGTGCCCAGCAGGCCGGCCCGCTTCGCGATGACGTGCATGTGCCGGGTCACGTATTCCGGGTCCAGGTGGCGCCCGTCTGGCCGCGTGAAGATCAGGTCGCGGAGCTGCGTCGGGACGCCGTGTTCGTTCGGCAGCGTGCCGTTGTTCCACGCCAGGCCAACATCGGCGCGCTCCTGCTCCTGGGCGACCTGCCAGGCGAGCAGGCTGTCGACTGTGCCCGCGTCGACATCGACCTTGTTCTTGCTGCCTGACGTCTTCGGTGGCCCGACGTGCGTCTCCTTGCCCGACCGGGTGATCTGCTGGCGAATCCGTAGGACCCCGGTGAGCACGTCGAGGTCGGGCCAGGTCAGCCCGCACAGCTCGCCGCGGCGCAGCCCATGCAGTGCGGCGAGCTCGTAGAGCGCGAAGAGCCGCTCGCCGGCCGCCTCGTCGAGGAAGACGCCGACGTCTTCCGCCTCCCAGGGCTCAACCTCGGGTGCCGCGTGCTCGGGCAGTTCGACAGTCACGGCGGGGTTGAAGGGGATCATCCGCTGGCGTAGCGCGTGGTTCAGCGCCGCCCGCAGCATGTCGCGGATGTCGCCGAGCGTCGCCCGCAGCATGTCGCGGATGTCGCCGAGCGTCGCCGGCCCGACGGGGTTAYGCCGGGTCGGGTTGGTCTCCTCGATCCGGCGGAACATCGTGTCGATGTGATGGGACTGGAGTCCGGCGAGCGGCAGGTCGCCGAGGTACGGGACGAGGTAGAGCCGGATGAACTGCTCGTAGCGCGCCCGGGTGGACGGCCGCAGCTTTCGTTTCGATGGCAGCCACTGCTCGGCCAGGTAGGTCCTGACGGTGAGGCCGCCGGCGTGGCGCTGCCCGGCGCGGACCGTCCCGATCGCCTCGTCGGCAGCCTTCTCCGCCGCCGTCTTCGACGGCTCCCTGCCTTTCAGCTCCTTTTTGCCGACGAGGGTCTGCAGTTCTTTGGGCACGTAGACGCGCCATTCCCAGAACCCATGGCCCCGCTGTGACAGCTTCGGGCACTGCCCGTACGGATATGCCGTCCGGGTCTCGGGGTCGCGGCACCCACACAGATGCTTGACCGTCGGCTTCACTCGCCTTCCTCCGGCTCGGAGAGGAGTACACGCAGCCAGTCGGAGCCGCTCGGTGCTGGACCCCCACCCACGTTCTCAGGCATGCCTGGATCGAGGCTGTCGACATCGGCGAGGCTGGGCGGCAGCGGCGGCGGGGTCAGGCCGGTCGCCCGGATGGCGTCCCGAAGCCGCTTCAGGTACTGAGCCGCCCGGCGAGCAGTCTTCTCCGCAATGAAACGTTCGCTGGTCGCGCTTTCGAGTGCGCGGCTGGCAGCCATTCTCGCAGCGTGATATTCACCGTCCGACACGCCGCCGGGCACCATGCGGGCTCTCGCGCTCRCCACCCTCTCAGCGACGCGCTCAGCCTCACCTCGCGCGGCGATGGTGTAGTTGATCTCGGCTGCGTGCCTACGAAAGATCTCCTGCGTGCTGACCTGAGCCCACGGCGGTAGGCCATCCGGCGACGCATCGCCAGCGAACCACCGCGCCGCGTCCCAGGTAGGGACCACTCGGCCGGRCATAGCCTCGACGGTCTCGACGTGGCCGAGCGGATACAGCAGTTGCAGGGGCGGGACCCCGAGCACCGCGGCGAGAACGACCAGCTCGGCGACGGTCACGCCCGGCCGTCGCTCGTTTTCCGTGTTCGCGATCAGCGATCTGCTGATCTGGAGTCCCAGTTCCGAGCAGCGGTCGGCCACCTGCTGCGCGCTCAGTCCAAGGCGGGTCCGTTGGCGCCGGATCTCAGCGCCGATCACTCGGGCCTGCCTCTCCGACCAGTCGGGGTTGTGCATACAGGCACAGTAGGCGATCGCGCCCGGTCCTAGTTGACATGTGGCGATCGTACGGGTAGTTCTGGGTCTGTACTCACAGATGCTCATAATTTGATCCAATTTGACCGGGGAGGCTGCGCGTGGGAGCACAGGATGCCGGGGCGGGAGAGATGGGGCAGCGGGGTCGGCTGAGTGTGGCCGAGATCCGGGCGCGCAGGGGCAGTGGAGCGCTGAGCAGTTGCGTGCGCTGCCGGTCATCGTGGACGTCGAGACGGCGGCGTCGATCCTCGACATGGGGCTGACCAAGGCCAGGGCCATGGTCCGCGCCGGTACCTGGCCGACCCGCGTCATCCACAACGGCGATCGCTGGCTGGTCCCCGTTCGGCCCTTGCTGGAGCTGCTCGGTATCGAGCCGACCGCCGCGTGACCTCGGCCAGGCCCTCGACGGCCGGCTGGTCTACCTGGGAGGTCGAGGACCGAGCGCTGTGGGAGATCGGCCTCGACGTGGTCTCCAGCGCGCCTGCCACCCGCTGGCGCAGGCGCCGGCCGCGCGGCACCGACGGCACGGCCAGCCGGTGAGCACCGCCGACGAGGACGAAATCGTTCACGCCGAGCGGGTCGTGCTCGGCGCGCTGATGTACGCCGACCCCACGACGATGGTCGACGCGATCGCCCGGCTCGACCAAGGCGCGGACTTCCGGTTGCCATCCCACCGGGTGATCTACCGGGTGATCGTCGAGCTCTGGGCGGCCGACGTCCCACCCGACCCGAGCGCCGTGTGGGCGGAGGTCGGACGCCGCGCGGCAGCGGATCGGGCCACGCCCCATCACGGTCTTCAGAGCACCGATCTGACGGACATGGTCGCCGTGGTCCCCAACCTGGCGATGGTGCCGTACTACGTCGCCAAGGTGGYGGCTGCAGGCGACCGGCGCCGGACGGCCGAGGCGCTCGCGCTCGCCGCCGAGCGGATCGGGAAGGGCGCTGACGTCGACCAGGTCGCCGGCGACGTCGTCAAGGTGCTCGCCTCGCGGGGCCGCCCTGCTCGTTCGGGCCGGCGCGCCCGCGTGACGTGGGCAGACACGATCGACCCTGAGCCGGTCGTGTGGRCCTGGACGGACGAGGGCGAGGGGCGGATCCCGGCGGGTGCTCTGTCGCTCGCCGCGGGCCGAGAGGGCACCGGGAAGTCCTMGTTCGGGTTGTGGATCACCGCTCAGGTCAGCCGTGGCCTGCTCCCGGGCTCGTTCTACGGCACGCCACGGCCGGCGCTCTATGCCGCCGTCGAGGACTCCTGGAAACACACCCTCGTCCCGCGTCTGATCGCGGCCGGTGCCGACCGCTCCAAGGTCGCCCGGTTCGACGTGGTCCAGGACGACGACGCCGAGGTCGCGCTCTCCCTGCCGGTCGACAACGACCTACTCGAAGAGACGATCACCGATCTCGGTGCCGCGCTCGTCGTGATCGACCCGCTGATGTCGGCGCTCGACGCCACACTCGACAGCCACCGAACCCGGGAGGTTCGCCGCGCGCTGGACCCGCTGGCCGGGATCGCGGACCGCACGGGCGCCGTCATCCTGGGAATCGCCCACTTCAACAAGTCGAGCGGCACCGATGTAGCCCAGCTCATCACCGGCTCCGGGGCCTTCAAGGACGTTCCCCGGGCCGTGTTCGGCTTCGCCCGGGACGACTCGGAGGACGCCTCGGCTGCCGGCGGTCGTGTCATGACGCAGGTGAAGAACTCGCTCGGCAGGGACGATCTCCCCTCGCTCACCTACGGCATCGCGAGCGCGGTCGTCGAAACCGGGCGCGGCACGTCTCACGTCGGCCGGCTCCACTTCACCGGACGCACCGACCGGACCGTCGCCGACGTGCTCAGCTCCTCCAGTGCACCCGACCCCGACGCCGAAGCCGACCGCGCGGAAGCCGCCGACTGGCTACGCGACTACCTGACCGGGCACGGTGGCGAGGCGTCGCCGAGGGACATCGAGAAGGCCGGCCGAGCCGACGGGTTCAGCACCGATCAGCTCAAGCGCGCGAAGCGCAAGGCCGGAGTCCGATCCGAGAAATCCAGCATGGCGGGCCCCTGGGTGTGGCGAATCGACGTCACAGACAGCAACCGGCAGCGGTCCGGCGGGAGTATCCCCGAAGAGCGCGGCGACGAAGCGCGCACCGAAGGGAGCACCTGCGCGGCATCGAATGGTGACCACGCAGAGTGGTCGGTTTTCGGGCCGGTCGCCTCATGACCGGCGGTCCCGTCTCGGCCGGCGGGTGGTCGCCGGCCGGCCAGACGGCCTACGCCTCGGCGGCCCTCGCCAGAGGGCGAGCGACCATGAACCATTCCGCGGACATCCGCCGGTCGTTGACCTCGACGATGCGGCCGGACTCATCGCGCGTGACGCAGATGATCCGAAAGACGGGTACGCCAGCGGGAATCCCGAGGATCGCGGCTTCGTCGCCGGTCGGCATCCGCGCGCCGTAGAGATCCTCCCAGGACAGGTGGAGTCCCATGTCCTGCTCCATGCGGTCGAAGATCCCGCCTGGCCCGCTGTTGATCGCTTCGAGGACGGTCCCGTGTGCCAGGTCGGCGGGGATGTAGGACGTGGCGATCTGGAGGACTTCACCCCCTGCTGGCCCCATCCGCCGGTCGCGGATGACGACTTCGGCGTTCGCGTCGGGTAGGCGGAGTATCCGCGCGATGTCGGCGGGGGCCGGGCCGCGCGACAGCGACGGCGGGACGAGCGCGACCCAGTCGACCGCGGCGGGGTCGAAGTAGTAGCCGCGTTCGTCACGGTAGACAGCGCGGTCTCGAATGACGTGCTGGGTGTCGAGGRCTGGGCGGCGCCGGACGAACGTCCCGAAGGGTGGCCGCCGGTCGATGAGCCCCTCGACTTCGAGCGGAGCGAGCGCTTGGCGCACGGTCGGYCGCGACGTCCCCCACTGCTCGGCGAGCGCCTTCTCAGGCGGGAGCTTCGCGCCTGGCGGCAAGGTGCCGTCCGCGATCTGACGGCGCAGGTCCGCCTCGATCCTCCGGTAGATCCGCTCCTCGGGCGCCATGGCCAGACCGTACTGGGAGACGGTCTTGACAGTCACTACCAGAGTGACGGTATTGACTGTCTATACAGTTCCCTCTACCGTGGGAGACGCCAGCCCAGGACATGTCGGCGCAGGAGGGCCCGTGACGGACAAGACGCCCAGCCCGCCGATCGTGGTGGAGCGCTGCGAGTGTGGCGCCTTGGTCGCCGAGCACCGCGGCGACGGGTGGCGTGAGGCGGGGGCCTGCGGATCGCTGGTCGCGTTCGCCCCGGCTGCCCTGGCAGGCGTCGACTCGGTGGTCTGCCTTGGCATCGACGGCGCGCCGTGCGGCCATCTGGGCGCTGAGCACAGCGACGTCGACGAGGTGGGCGGCTGCYGCTGGTGCGGCTGCACCCGCAGCTACGACCACGGCAAGCCGGGCGACGACGACCCGGAGGGCACTATCTCCGAGGTCGTCATCGGTGGCGCCCGCTGGACGTGGCGACATGAAGGCGCCGGTATCTGGACCCGGGTCGACAGCGCCGAGCGGCACACCACCGCCCAGCTGAGGGCGCTCGGCGCGACCGCCCAGTGGACCGCCAGCGAGACGGCCCGATGAGCGCCAAGCTGCCCGGGCCGCACCGGGAACCGGCCGACCTCGACCGCCGAGTCCTGGCCGCGCAGCTGCGCGCCCTCGCCGACAACTACGACGCCGCGATCACCGCCACCGAGCAGGTGATCCACGGCGGCGACACACCGCCCGACGCCGACCTCGACGACCTGCGGCAACACCGATCAGCCCTGATCGGCTCGTGGCACCGCCTGCGCGCCGAGGCCGACAACCTCACGGGCGATGCCCGATGAACCGCCGTGGCTGTGGCCGGCGCAGGCACGGAGCGGGGTGGCGGAAGTGAGCACCCGCGAGCCGGCCAGCGGCCTGGCGGACGAGCGGGCATCGCTGGCCGTCGCCCGGACGAACGTCGCCGCCGAGGTCGCCTTCCTCGTCCGGACCGCTGCCCGGCGACTCGTCGCCGACGACCCGGACCTGTCCAGACAGACGGCTGCCGCGATCAGCGAAGGGCGCGCCGTGCTGGCGGACCTCGACCTGCGGGTCGCCGCGCTCGACCGCAAGGAGGAATCCCAGTGATCACGTTTCACCGGCCGGGCTGGCTTGAGCGCACTGCTCGCCGGGCGCTGCCGTTCCTCCTCGGCGCCGGCGCGTTCGCCGTTGCCGGCGTCCACACGGTCGCCGCGTCGCCGAGTGGGCCGGCCAGCCGCTGTGGGCTGCGGTCGTCATCACCGGCACCGGCGAGGCCATGGCCGTCGCCGCCGTCCTCGAGGTCCGCCACCGCCGCCGGACCGGCGGCGGTCTGTTCTGGCCAGTTCTCGTCACGATCGCCGCGTTCGGCTTCTCCGCCGCCTGCAACCTGACCGCCGCCCTGGTCCGCAGCGACGGCGGCAGGCTCGCCGGCCATCCGGGAGCGTGGCGTCCGGCGATGGCGGTGTGGCCGGTCGTCGCCTTCGCGCTCGTGACGCTGATGAAGGCCACGGGCGGACACGGCGACGACGAGGCCCAGCCCGACATCCCGGCCGCGCCAGCCCCGGCGGTTGTCGGGGCTGACCGTGTGCTCGACCCGGCCGTCGATGACCCTCGCGGGCACGGTGGCGAGCACACCGGCACGCCGATCGTCCGGCCACGGATGAGCACACCGGGGCAGCCGCGTGCGCGCGTTGCCGGGCCGACCAGCGCGGCGCGTGAGCCGCTTGGACCCGTCCCCACTCGTCTGGAGACGGTATCCCCCGCCGCACCCCCTTACACGGCGGAACAAAACCATTCGAACGCTGTCCGTTATGCCCCGGGGTGGCGGACGGCTGTCCGGCGGCCCGCCCGCCCACCCCCACCGGTCGCGGCGTGACGGCCTTCCCGGCGGTTGGCCCGATGGTCGGGGTGACAGGCGGATCGGCACCTTCGGTGCTCATCTCTTCCGGCACGGCCACCGGCCCGGCCGGTTCGCGCCGGCCGCCGCCGGGGTCCCAGTCGTCAAACGGCAGCATCGTGTCGATGCTCACGGCTCACCCCGCCCAGGGGCTGACCTCCCAGCAGGTGACACAGGGGGTCCCGCACCGGCCGGACCGATATCACCATCGGTGAGCAGGCCCCGCCCGGCATACCGCCATACCCCGACGGCCACCGTGTTCGGGTCCCCGTCCGGACGGCCGAACGCATCCACCAGCCCCCGACCGGACAGCGCCCCGCCGATCAGCCGTGCGTAGACCCGCCGCGCGCCGCGCAACGCGCCGAACGTCGTGCTGTACTTCCTGCTTTTCGTGATCCAGTGTCCACCCCAGCCAAACGCGTGGGACCAACGCAGCAACCCCGGCAACCGGCCCGGAAGCCGTCCGGCCGCCTCGTCGAGTGCCGCCGCGAACGTTTCATCGGTGCCAAGCTGCCAGCAGGTTTCCACCATCCGCCGCGCATGCGCGTGCAGGGGGAGCCGGGCGAGATGGGCGAGGCTACGCACCGGCCGGTCCAGCAGCCCCCCGGCCGTGACGGACTTCGTCAGGTATTTCGCCAGATAGTTAGCGATCTTCCCCGAGGTGGTGGGTCCATCCAACGCGACCGGCCGAATATCGACCTGCACCCCCCAGCGCACCGCCAGCGTTCCGGCCGGATCGTGCGGGTCGGGCGCTGTCACCGATACCTCTGCCACGACAGCCCGCAGACAGTCGGCAACCAGACGGGTGGTCGCCCACCCGGGCGGGGCCACGAGGTCATCCGGGTCCTCGCCGCGCCCGTCGACCCGGACGACGGCGTGCAGGTGGACCAGGCCCCGGGCCTGCATTTCCACGGCTTTCACGAAGGTGATCCGTACCTGACGGCGCAGACCGGCCACCGTCAGACCGACCGCCGCCGCTACGGCGGATTCGGTCGCGTCCCGGGTGGCCTTCCACAGCACCGGCGCGAGCGAGTTCCAGATGACCGCGCCCGGATAGTCGAAGCAGTCCGGGCACAGCGGCTGTCCGAGCGTGGGATCCCCGTCCCCGTGYCGGGCGTGGCAGCCCGCCGGCCGTCCATGCGGGCATTCGCYCCGCCGAGGCCGGCACGCCCGCGCCTCACCCCGCTTCCCCCGGGACCGGCGGGAGTGCACCGGCCCGAAACTCGGCGCGGTCAACGTCACGAACAGCGCCGGATGACCGCWGACCGTGTCGGGAACGCTCGTGCCACCGGCCAGCCCGGACAGCACGATCCGCCGGGCATCCCGCTTGTACGTCGCCGAACACGCCGGGCAGACCGACTCCCGCCGGTTGTTGCACCGCACATGCACCACCCCGCCGGGCAGACCCGCCGCCGAGAACGCCCGCCGCACCTCCCCGGACGTGACATCCACATGATCGGTGTGGCCCTTCAGGCGAATCGGAGAAACACAGCCACCGGCTACCGCAACCTGTACGGACTCCGCCACTTTCCGTGACTCCTTTCGGGTGTGGCAGAGCCACACCACCCACATGCGGGAATCAGATGGAGGGGGAACGCGCCGCGGTCATCGGCGTGAGATGGTCAGTCGGACCGCCGAAACTGCTCTTCCCAGCGCGCCCATGCTTGTTCAGCGGCTGGTGAGCCGTCGTCCGCGGTGACCGGCGGGGGAGCCGGGGGCAGCGCCGGGGGTGGCGGGGGTCGCCGCCATGCGCGCAGCGGAATCGTCGGGTCGTCCACGTCCCGGGGACCGGTGGGGGTGGTGCAGGGTGGGGAGGCTGCGCGGGGGTCGCAAGGGGGCATGGACGGCATCGAGGGCATCGAGGGCAGTTGTGGTCGCCACCCTTCCGCCGGTTCCATCGGGGTGGTGGGATGGACCGGAGCGTGCTGCGCGGCCATGGTCCGGATGTCGTCGTCGGTGAGCCATCCGGCGCGGACCCGGACGGGGGTCGGGTCTTCGTCCACCAGGACGTAGCCGACTCCGGGCAGGCCCCGGGGAACGCGGTCGCAAAGCGCGCCTCGATCCCGGGCACCTTCTCCCAACACCATGTTGATCTGTACTGGTTCTGTGAGCCGGAGCGCGACCCGGACGGGGAACAGGTCCCGGAACGGCAACACATCCTTGCCGGGGTCTTGCAGCGCACCGACGACGACGACCCCCGGTGCCCGGCCCTGGGAGAGCAACAGTTGCAGCGCAACCGCGATCCGCTTCTTGACTTCCGCATCGGATACGTAGGCCGTCAGGCTCGCGACCTCATCGATGATGATCACGATCAGGGGATCGTCCGGGGTGGGTGTGTGGGACCGGGCCACCCCGCGTAGCCGGCCCGTGCGCCGCTCCATGACCGTCACGRCATCTTCGAGGAGATCCGCGATCGTCGCCGCGGTTACGGCGAAACGCGCGAACAAAGGTTCCCCGAAGGCGAGTTCCATGCCGCCCTTCGGGTCACACGCCCAGACCTCCGCGACGCCCCCGCGGATCGACGGGGCAAGCGCCCGGATGATCGACCAGATGACCGAGCCTTTACCGGCCCCGGTGGCCCCGGCGATGAGCACATGCGACCCGCGCAGCGGCAGCAGCCAGGCCCGGCGGTCCTCCCGCACCCCGATCGGTAGGGCGTCCAGCTCACCGGCCGCACCGGCGGGCAGCAGATCCGCGCGGACTGCCCGGCCCAGCACCTCACGGCGCACCAACACCAGGCCGACCCGGTCCGCCCGGTCCAGATCCGGAGAGATCCGCACCTCCCGCAGCTTCAGCGTGGCCGTCAGCTTCCCCGCCGCCTGTTGGAGATCGTCCACGCTCAGGCCTGGTGACAGGACCAGCCGCAGATGCCAGCCCGCCGCGCCCCGCCGCGCCCGCCGTATCCGGGGAACACGCCCACCGCCCCCAGCAGACGGTGTTTCCACCCGGCAGGCATGGCAAGCGGCCGCCCAGCGTCGCCGCAGCCGCCCACCCAGCAGCCAGCCGACCACCGCCCGGCGCAGCACCGGCACGACCAGCACGACCAGCACCAGGCCGAGGAGCAGCCCCCGTCCCCAGAAGGAACCGAACCGGCCGATGATCGATTGCGGCACCATCAGCAGCACGAGCAGCRCCAGCACCTCACGGCGCCATCCCCAGATATGCCGCAGGCCGTACCGGACCAGCAGTTCCGGCACCGACGGCCGCAACGACAGCCGAAACTGATCTTTCCGCATCCGGCCGGGCCGGATCCGTAGCACCGACACACCTACTCCYTTGCGCGCACGAGCAGGACCGGCCGGGATGGCGGCACACGGTCAGGGCACCGCCACCCCCGAACCGGGTAGCCCTAGCTCTTGCTTGACACCCCGGTGATCGAGGYCGCTGAGTACGAGATGCCGTGACGGCCCTGCATCTGCCAGGAGCGGCCCACCAGGCCCGTCAGCCGTACCGGCGTCCCCGGCTGTACCGTCGGCGCCTCCCCCGCGATCCGGACCGTGATCACTTCCGCTGTGCCGTCCGCCATCGCGACTGCAACCGGCACGGTCCACAACGGCAGCCCATCCGCGTTCCCTCGCTGGCTGCCGGACTCTCGGTCTATCACCGGCGCAGCCGGACCCATTGCGGTTACCACGGAAAACGCCGTCACGTCCACGGGAATCACCCGCATCGCGTCACCCCTGATCATTGGTATCTTCTGGTGCCGCCCGTCAGCGGCCTGATCTCATGGTCTCCCGGGGTAGTGCGCCGAAATCTTCTAGGTTGTGCGTGAAAAGTGCGCCAGCCGGCCATCCGCTTTTCACGCAGTCCGCACGCACAACCAGCGCACCCGGCACACGGAAAAGCGGGGTACAGGAAAGCCTTGTACCCCGCCCGTGCCCCTCGTGCTAACGCTGGAGGAGCAGTTTGCATACCTGCACCGCGAGATCCCACATCAACGCATGTTCACGGTCACCCCGCAGGCTCGCCGGTGCGATCCGCAGCGCATCCGCCGCCCGCGCCCGCCGCGTACTGACGCGCAAACCCGCCGTTCCGGGGGAGAGCCCGAGCAGCAGCCGCACCGCCCGATCCTCCGGACTATCCAGCCCCGCCGCCGCGTTCCGGATCAGATCCTCAGCCGCGAGCATCCGCGCCGCCCACGGCGTCACCCCCGGCTCCAGCACATCCACCACCACGGGGGTATATGCCCCCAACCGTGCGGCCGTGGCGCCGTGACGGATCGTGGAGCACAGCCCCATCCACAGCATGTCCAAATCCGGCAGACTCTCCACGCTCACCAGGCATCACCGGCATCACCGGCATCACCGGCCGCGACGGTCACCGACACCGGACCAGGCCCCGGACGGTGCAGCACCTCCACGACCACCGTCGCCGCCAACGACAGCGCGCACATCCCCGCGCACCACGCCACCAGCGCCAGCACGAACAGCGCCTGATGACGCCGGGATATCTCTTCGGAGGCCAGCTCGACACGCCGCCGCATCACCACATCGCCTTTCCGACCAGCCGGATCACGGCAATGACGATCACGGCTACGAGGATGAACGGGATCGCGGCCGACGCCTCAGAAAACAGAAAAAGGCTCAGGTACAGGCACCAAAAGAAAGCTACCCACCAGCCGAACCCGAAGCTGGTCCGCACATAGTAACGGGGCATGGGAAAACCCTCCAGGAACGAAGACCGTGAAGCCGACCGCCTCACACACCCCATCCTGCGGACCAGGAATCCCACGTCCTAGGACAAGACGCGGCTTGTCCGCGGCTCTTTCACAGACCAGACCCAGACCAGCCACGGACGCAGTCCGCTCTACATGTCCCCAACCCGGACGGAACGCAGACGGAGCACAGACACGCACCGTGCATAGTCAGTGGCCGGACGGCACGCGGACGGAACCCGGACACCACGCGGACGCGCCAACACGAGACAAGAAAGGATCGCCATGCCCCCCGACGTGACAGAACTGACCACAGTCCTAACCCTCTGCTACCRCAACGGTATCCGGTTGCCCACCTACATGATCACCCCTGATGTACGCCGACAGCTAACAGACATGATCGTTCCGCCGCGAGTTGAGCCCGAGGAACCCGACGCGCTTCTCCGCAGGGCTTTCACCGCCCACGCGATCATCAAAGCCAGCGTTGCCGCCATCGGCGGGAGCGAAGCACGCGCGCTCCGCCTCCTCCTGGACCTCGACGGGAAAGAGAAACGCAGCGTCACCGACCGGCGCRCAGACGCTGCGGAGCCGTACGACATCACCGGGGGCAGCTTCCTGCGCCGCCATCAACGCACCGTCACAGAAGCACTAGCGGCGGAAATCTGGCGCAGGCTCACCGCCGCACAGCCCACCGCCGACCCCCAGGCCATCCCCATGCCCTGGACACCCAGCATCCCACCACCCCCGCATGCCTTCCCCACACCCCACATCCCCGCCAGCACACCACCCCCGCAACCAGCCCAACCGAGTCACCGGCGAGATCACCATCCCCGCCGTTGCCAGCCAGCCCCAAGCATCCCCACCACCGGTAGAGCACTACCGTCCCCGCCGTATACGAGAAGACCCCGAACCGGGCGCGAGGGGG
>NZ_MAQZ01000042.1:0-21080 GCF_001756285.1 Frankia sp. CgMI4 | reverse complement strand
ACCACGACCTGATCGCTGTCGAGAAGCTGAACGTCAAGGGCATGGTCCGCCGGGCCAAGCCGAAGCCCGACCCGGACCAGCCGGGGGCGTTCCTGCCGAACGGGCAGGCCGCCAAGTCCGGGCTGAACAGGTCGATTCTCGACGCCGGGTGGGGGGTGTTCCTCAACGCACTGCGTGCCAAGGCTGAAAGCGCCGGGCGGGTCGTCGTCGAGGTCAACCCCCGCCACACCTCCCAGCGATGCGCCGAATGTGGCCATGTCGCCCCGGAGAACCGGCCCAGTCAGGCCACGTTCCGCTGTGTGGAGTGCGGCCACGCCGCGCACGCAGACGTGAACGCGGCGATCAACATACTCGGGGCGGGGCTCGCCCTTCAGGTGGCGCAAGCTTCCTGAGAAGCTGACGCCTTTAGGCGTCAGAGGAGTCACGAAGTACGCGACGTGGGCGAGGGCGGTGCGGACACCGAGGTCGGCGCCCGGCATCCCGGATGCGACCGCGACCAGCGCCGCGTACGCGATACCGGCGGCGGTACCGGCCTGCACGGCGCTGCTCTTGCCGGTCAGGGCCTGCCGGGCGTCGGCCCGGTCGGTGTCGGTGGGCCGCAGATTCTCGGGCACCCCGGCGAGGGTGAACAGCTCGGCGGGCGGCACGGGCGTGGCACCCAGCTTGATCAGGTCGGGGTGGCTGGTGAACAGCGACTCGGGGTTCATGCCGCCACCGCCGGGGCCAGCGCGACGGCCGGGGCGAGGGTGACGCGCAGGGTCGGAGCGCACGGCCGCATCGGCACCTCACCGAGCCCGGCACGGGCGTAGTCCGCGCGAATCTGCTCCAGGTCGGGGGTGGTCTTCGCCGAGGCGACCCGCTCGACCTGCCAGCGGCCGTAGACGCCGTCGGGGAGCCGGTCGAGCAGCCGGCGGGCCTTCCGCTTGCCACGGTCCCCGGAGCGGGCCGCCTCACCCGCGAGGTCGAACGCGACCGCCGCCGCGTCGATCACCTCCAGCGGGGGCAGCTCGTCGACGGCGAACAGCACCGGCGACGCGGCCGGCGTCGGCTGGGCCGCGACCGGGGCGGTGGGGACGACCGGAGCCAGCTCGACAGCCGCCGGGAGCTCGGCCGGGCCGAGGCGGTCCAGCAGGCGGACAGCGGCGGCGCAGAGGGCACGCCGGGCGGCGCCAGCGAAACGCTGCCCGAAGGGGCGGCGAGTKGGAACGTAGAACACGCGGGTCCTTCCTGGTGCTGACAGGTGTGATCCGTAGGCCCCGGCCGGAGGGTGAGAGCTCCGGGCGGGGCCGCTCAAGTGGCACGCTACTAGAGAAGTCGTCTAGCATGCAACCCACTTACTGACGACTCGGCTACTAGACTTGCCACCTATGACAAAGGATCTTCGGCTCATGGCCGCAGCGGAGATCGCGCAGGCTCTCGGCCTGGGCTCCGCGCGGATCTACCAGATCATGAAGTCCGATCYGACGTTCCCGGAACCAATCGCGACTTTGCGCGTCGGCAAGATCTGGSTCGCCACGGACATCGAGGAGTGGATGCGGCGAACAGGGCGCGCACCAGCGAGACCCGCAGCCGAATCCGGCTGATCCACGGCACTGCACGTGCCGGCTGACGACCACGGTCTCAGCGCACATGAAGCGGGCCGACCAGGAGTTCGCAGCTCCCGACCGGCCCTTGATCGACAACCCTTGCCTGAGAAGGGCCATCAACCCGTGTCCTATCATGCCCGCGGCAGCCTGCCCGAAGGCGGCCAGACCCCCGACGACTCGACTGCACTCGCCTGTTGGGGCGCCTTGTGAGCTGGGGATGGGTCGCTGCCGCCTTCGACCTGCTTCCCGGGGAACTGCCCCCCGCTGAGCGGACGGTCGTGCTCATCCTCGCTGAGGATGCCCGCCGCGGTTCGCGGCGCTCTTCACCCGGCCTGCCCAAGCTCCTCGCCCGCTCGGGACTCAAGAGCCGCTCTCAGCTTGCCGCGGTCCTCGGCAAGCTCGCCGATCGTGGGCTGATCCGCCAGATCGAGCGCGCCAGACGGGGCCACGTCGCTGTCTATGAGCTGCTGTTCGACGAGGCGCGGTTCGAGGAGACGGCCGAAATGGGTCCGGCTGGCCGGACGCAGGCAAGCCCAGACAGTCCCACAGGCGAGGTAATTGCGTCCGGTGGGGCGGACGCAGACCGCGAGGATCACGACGGACTTGGGTCCGGTGGACCGGACGCAGACACGGAAGTTACCGGCGAGTTGCGTCCGGTCGGCCGCCGAATTGCGTCCGGTGGACCGGACCCCTCCCTTGCAAGCTCCCTGGAACTACAAGCAGCAGCAGAGCCCACCGACGACGAACCCGATCCGCCCACGCTCGACGCTGAGGAGCCGACCGACGCCGTCGAGGCGGACCCGTACGCCGACCTCGCCGGCCGCTTGGTCGTTGGCGAGCGGCTCCCCGCCTCCTGGCGCCCGGACATCGCCGCCGCCCTCGCCCGCGGCTGCGCCCCCGCGCAGATCGTCGATGCCTACCGGGCGCCCCTGTCCGGACCGGTCCGCAGCCCGGCCGCAGTGCGCCGACGCCGCATCCGTGACCTCGAACCCGCCCCGGCCGCCGCCAGCTCGGCCGTGACGCCGACGCCACCGAACCTGCGGAACATGTGCCGGCTTCACACACAGCCCGCGCCCTGCCCGGTGTGCGCCGACCACGCGGCCGACGCCAGCGGGCGGTCCGGGCCCGTTCTGGGCGCGCCACGGGCCGCAACGGGCGCTGCGCTGGCCTGCACCCGGTCACCGGCCACCGCGGACGCCATTGCCGCGCTCCGTGTGCGGCTTCCTCGGGGCCGCCGATGACGATCCCGGTCTGTGAATCAGACTGCGGCGGCCCGGCGCGTCCAATCCTCGCGGCTGATCGCGTACACGCCCTTCTCCGCGCCGTGGAGATGCTCGGTTCGCGCGAGGTGCATGCCGAGCCGTTCGGCGAGGCGGACCGACGCGGCGTTCTCGGCGCGGACGACGGACACGACCTCGGGCAGGTCGGGATGGGTGTCGAACGCCCAGGTGATCGCAGCGCTCGCCGCCTCGGTTCCATAGCCTCGCCCCCACCAGGGCCGGCCGATGAACCAGACCGTTTCGATGCCGGGCCAGCCCGGTTCGGACCACAGGCCCGCGCGGCCGACGAGCGTCCCGGTCGCGCGTTCGACGACGGACCACGGGCCGACACCCTCCAGCTCCCAGCAGCCGATGTTGGCGGCGAGGTTGTGCCACATGCCGTGCCGGTCGGTCGGGCCGCCGATGTACCGGGCGAACTCCGGATCGGCCCAGATCCCGGCGTAGGCGTCGAGATCGGCGCGGGCGATGGGCCGCAGGGTCAGCCGCTCGGTGGTGAGGGTGGGGATGGTGGTCACGACGCGCCGGTTCCCGCCGGCAGGGCCCGGTATGCCTCGACGTACGCGGCGACTTCGGGGAGCTGCCGGTGGTCAGCGCTGAACGCGCGTCCGAGGCTGCGGAGTTTCCCGCTGACGGTGTGGGTGGRAGACGGACTGTCGGCCAGCACGGTGCTCGCGATGCGCGCGGCCTCCTCGGGCTCAGGCCGGGTGCCGCGCAGGTGCGCGAGCGCGAGGGTCAGCGTTGCGTGGTGGGACTCCTCGGCCGAGTAGTCGCCACCGCGGCGCTGGTAGCCGTCCACGGCCATGGTCGCCCACCGTCGGGCCTCGTCCATGTCGCCAAGCGCGAGCGCGGCGCCGGCGCGGAACATCGCCACGCCGGCCGGGCCTACCGGGGTCGACCCGGGCCGGGGTGCGAACGTGTCCGCGGTCATCTCCATACGGTCGAGCGCCTCCCGGGCCGCAGGGATATCCCCTAGGGCGGCGTGGGTGCGCGCCTCGTATGCGGCGATCCGCGCGGTCATGTACGGATCGGAGATGTGCGCGACGGCCTGGAGGTCCGCGAGCGCCGGGGCGTACCGCCGCCGCCAGTAGGCAATGCTCGACCGCAGCGCGGCCACGGACAGGATGAGGACCGGGTCGCCGACCTCCGCGGCGTAGCGGCCGGCGAGGCCGGCGAAACGGCGAGCGGAGCGCATGTCGTTGGTGTTGAACGCCAGGCGGCCCAGGAAATACGTGAACTGGCCGCCGAGCAGGGTGATCCGTGGCCGCGCCTCGGGGGCGACGGGGCCGCCGAGGATCGTGGTGATCTGCCGCCAGCGGGCGCCGACCTCAGGCAGGAGAGAAGCGTGGGGGGCAGAGCCATAGACACAGGCGATCTCGTCCGCGTCCTCCTCCAGCTCGTCGAGCGTCGCCGCGGTCACCGCCTCGTCCATGCGTGTCTGCGCGGCAGCGGCCAGGGCCGACAGGGCGGTCAGTTCCACGAACTCGCGCCGGTCCGTACTCGTCTCCTCTCCTGGCCCCCGGCTATCCACTGTGGGGCCGAGAGAGAGACGGTGTCCACGATCCAATCTGATCTCGTCGGCGGTGCGTTCCATCACCGCGTCCTGCCAGAGGGCGATCAGCCGGCCGGCGGCATGGAGCTCCCGGTCCAAGCCCTCGATCACGTGCGGTGATGGGAGGAGCTTCGGGCTCCCATGCTGTTCACCTCGGACGGCGGCAGAGATGACCATCCGGCTGACGCCGATCTGGYGGGCCAGCTCGGACCGGTTCGTMCCAGTCTGTTTGATCAGCCGCTCGACTTCAGCAACGAACGTCGCCCGTGCCGGCGCCGCGACAGCCGTCATCGTCTCCCCGTCCTGCGCTGACGCGAGAGAGATGCCTCTCGCGCATGCGAGTTTCTCGCAGTCTGTACCAGATCTGCGCCGGAGGGTGTCATATCCACACCGGCGGATGTGCCAACTGCTGAGTGCGGGCTGGCGCGCCGAGCAGTCCCGTTCGCGGCGGTAACGCTGCGCCCCCGTGGGCAGAAGCCCACCTCACATCCCCATGGAGGAGCCTCGTGACCAACCCCGAGACCGGAACGATCATGATTGTTGACCTGCCGAGCCCGTACACCGCCGGCGAGCGCGCGGCGGTGATCATGGACATGATCCAGGAGCACCCGGAGTTCGACCGGCTGCGGTCGAGCACGCTGAAGTACCCGACGTGCTGGGCGACGTTCACCGGCTACCCGCTGATCGCCGAGTGGGACCTGGACGAAGACGGGCCGCACCTGTTCGTCGAGGGTCTGCGCACCATGGCGATGAAGGCGGCGGTCTACGAGCTCACCGGCGACGAGCGGGCGGCGGAACTGCTGGTCGCCGCGCCGGTGGACGAGATGGTGCACGCGCTGACCGCCCAGTTCACGATCCTCTCCCGGATCCAGGCCGATCTGCGGGTGACGTTCGTCCACTCGACCGACGCGGAGCGGTTCGACTACGACGTCGACGGCTACACCGACCAGATCTACCGGGCTGCCCGCTGGGGGGAGCTGCCCCGGCGCTACTGGCTCGGCAAGGCCGAGACCGCGCGCCGTCTCAACATCCTGTCCGAGCACTACGAGTCGATCGGGGTGCAGGCCGGCGGCCGGTCGCACTACTTCACCTTCGGCCGCTAGACCATCGCGGCGAGGGCGGCCCGCAGCGCGCCGACGACGACGTCCGCGGGGAAGCTGCGGGCCGCCTGCCGCTCCGCATCAGCGAGCACCGCATCCACCCGGCCCGGGCCGGCGTGGCGGACCAGCTCCGTCATCCACCCGGCCAACGCGCCGGCCTCGGCCGGCATCGGCCCCGCTGGGGCGGCCGGGGGCGTCCGCGCGGGCCACCCCTCACCCCCGGAGGCGTACCGGCCCGGCCGCACCCCGATCTTGTCCGGGTGGATGCAMACCGGCACTCCGCTGGCCGTGTCCCGCCGGTAGCCGGCCGTCGAGTCGTACCGGCAGCCGGGCTGCGGCCCGTCCACCACATCGAACCGCCCCGGGTCGTGGAGCTGTCCGGGGCAGACCGCGCACAGCGCGTCCTCATCCCAGGGATGATCCATGACCTCGCTACCGGACCCCACCCGCCTATCATCGCCACCGCTGCGCAGGTCCGTGCTCACCCGGCCCCGGCCGCCGGTCATCGAGCACGCTCTCGGGATCGCCCGCGAATGGTGCGCCGGGCACATCATCGACAGCGCCCCGGCGCTCGGCCATGCCGTCCGCGTCGCGGTCACCCTCGGCCGGCACCTGCCCGACGCGCCGGCCGACCTGGTGGCCGCGGTGCTGCTGCACGACGTGCCCGACTACCGCGGATCGGCCTTGGTCGACAACGCCATCGAGGACCGGTGCGGCACCCGCACCCTGACGATGGTGTGGCTGATGTACGGCGAGCACATGGCGATGGACCTGTACGCCACCGCGCCGACACGGGCGCTGCGGCGCCTCGACCGGCTGCCTGATCTGGTCATGGCCGCCCTCACCGCCGACAAGATCGTCAGTATGGGTTATGTCCTGCGCGGCGCCGAACGCAGCACCGACCCGACCCGCTACTGGGCGGCCCGACACCCGTTCCTACGCCTCGTGCCGTACCTACGTGCCTTCCACAGCGCGACCGCRCAGCGCATACCCGAAACCCTCGGCGCCGAGCTGGACCAGCTCGTCACAGGCGCAGAGAAGGTCGCCGCGGCCCACTGACCGCCTGCCCGCCCGGGAGGCCGTCCACCCCGACGGCGGCGGGCAGGCCCCACAACACAGGGAGAGATCATGTCCCGGCAGGCCACCGCGCCGGCCACCCCGGACGCCCCGACGATCCTGGTCGGCCGCTCGGGTGCCGAGGTCGTCATCCGCTACGACTACGCCGGCACCGGTGGCGACCTGCGGCTGCCGCTGGTGATCTGGGTTGGTCTGGCCAAGGTCACCACCGCCGGCCGTCTCGCCACGCTCGGCGAGGAATGGACGGCGTGGTCGTCATCCGGCGGCCGCTCGCGGCGGGACGGCGGCGAGGTGGTGCACGGCTACGGCTACCTCCACCAGCGGGAGGCCCGGCTCCCCGCGCCGGTGTGGCGGGCACTCTCCGCCGCGATCCACGCCGGCACGCTCGACCAGCTACCCGCGCTCGACGCTCAGGAACTCGCCGTCCGAGCCGTCGAGCAGATCCCGCTCATCACCGCCAGTGCCACCGGCGCCTGAGCCGGCCCATCGTCACCGGGGGGTTCCATGCGCACCATCGACATGATCCCAACCGTCCGGCTCGCGGCCGGGCTGGCCTGGGCGGACAACCGGGCCCGGCCCGGCGGCGGCTGGATCCGCCCGCAGACCCTCGCCGACCGGCTCCAGGCCCCTCGCGAGCAGGTAGCCGCCTGGATGGCCACCCTCACCACTGTGGGCATCATGGCCGAGCAGCGCACCGGCGCAGGGAGGGCCTACCGGTTCGCCCCCCGGCGGGACGTGCCACCGCTGGTGCGCCGTCCGGTGGACGCGGTCCGCCGCCGGGAGCTGTGGGCCGCGCTCACCGCCGCGCAGACCTCCGGGCCGGCGAGCACCGAACGGATCGCCCGCGTCCTGGACGCGGAGACAGGTCGGGTGGACCGGGAGGAGCTGGCACTGCGCCTCGCCACGCTCGCCGCCCGGCGCATTCTCGCCGTGGACGCGGGCTGCTGGCGGTACACCACCGCCGGTGCGGCGGCCTCGACCGCCGCACTCGCCCGGCCCCTCGACTCGGCCGACGGCTGGTCGGCGATCGCCGCCACCCGCCCGCCCGTTTTCGGGGCGGTGGACATGGACGACGTTGCCCACCGGCTCGGCCTGAGCATGCCGCGGCTCCGGATCTGGTGCCAGGAGCAGGAGGACGCCGGACTCCTGCGGCAGTTAGTCGGCGGCGGATGGGCGGTCACCGATATGGGCCGTACGCGCATCCCAGCCACACCCGTGGCAGCGGCGGCCTAACAAATACTTACCTTGGAGGTGCACATGCCCCACACCGAGATGCTGTGGCTGGAGATCACCGGACGCTGCCAGCTTGCCTGCTCCCACTGCTACGCCGAGTCCGGGCCGACTGCCGGCCACGGGACGATGACCGTCGACGACTGGCACAAGGTCATCGACGACGCGGCCGGGCTCGGCGTCCGCCAGGTAGCGATGATCGGCGGCGAACCGACGCTGCACCCGGCGCTGCCCGACCTGGTCGGCTACGCCCTCGCCGCCGGCCTGACCGTGGAGATCTTCAGCAACCTGGTGCGGGTGCCCGCCGAGCTGTGGCCGACGCTGATGCGCCTCGGGGTGCGGCTGGCCACCAGCTACTATGCGGCCAGCGCGGCTGACCACGACCGGGTCACCGGCCGCGCCGGTTCCCACGCCCTGACCCGGGCGAACCTCATCGAGGTGCTGCGCCGCTCCATCCCCCTGCGGGTCGGCATCGTCGGTGGCGGCGACGCCGCCGACCGGGCGCACTCGGATCTGCTCGGCCTCGGCGTGACGAACATCCGCCGGGACGTGGTCCGCGCGTTCGGCCGGGCGGCCGGCCACGACGGGGCCACGGCGGGCGGCTGCGGACACTGCGGGCTCGGCCGGGCCGCGGTCCTGCCGGACGGCAGGATCACGCCGTGCGTGATGAGCCGCGGCCTCGACGGCGGTAACGTCCGGGACACCCCGCTGGCCGGTCTGCTGGCCGGGAAGCAGTGGCAGGCCGCGGTGGAATCGGTCCCGCGGTCCCGGATGGGCCCGTGCGATCCGGACAGCGACCATGAGAGATGTGGGCCGGTGCATCCCGAGCCGGACCCGAACTGATGGCCGAGCCGTGGCGGGCGCACGCCCGCACCCTGGCCGACGAGATCAGCCATCCCGGATCCCGCTGGTATCCGGTCGTCGCCGACATCCCACGGCACGAGTTCGTGCCCGCGTGGTGGGTGCGAACCGAGAACGGGTGGGACCTGCGCCGCGGCCCGATCGCCGATGTCTACGCCGCCCACCGGTCGCTCGTCACGAGAGTCGGCAAGAACCACGCCGATCACGCCGCCGAGGGCGACAGGCCGATGGGCATGCCGACGTCGTCGGCCACGATGCCTGCGCTGGCCCTGCGCATGTACCAGCACGCCCAACTGGCCGAGGGCCTGAACATCCTGGACGTCGGCACCGGCTCCGGGTACGGGGCGGCGCTACTCGCCCGCCGTTACGACGACCAGCGCATCACCACGATCGACGTCGACCCGTACCTGGTCGCCGCCGCCGCGGACCGCCTCGCCGCCCTCGACCTRCACCCCACCGCCCTGACCGTGGATGCCACCGGTCCGCTGCCCGGCCAGTACGACCGGATCGTCTCCATGGTCTCGGTCCCGTCCATCCCGACGAGCTGGCTGGACGCACTACGCCCGGGGGGGCGGCTGGTCGCCACGATCACCGGCACCTACATGGTCATCACCGTGACGAGCACCCCACGCGGCCGCGTGGGCATGGTCGAGTTCACGCCGGCCGCGTTCATGCGCACCCGCACCGGTGATGACTACCCGCCGAACGCGGTCGACAGCGACCGGCTTGACGAGGCCGACGGCGAGGAGGTGACCACCGGCCGATACCCGGTCGTGGACGTCGCCGAGGCGTGGGAGCTGTCGGCCATGATCGCCCTGGCCGTGCCGGGGGTACGGCACGGCTACCGCAGGGAGGCCRACGGCCGGCACACGGCGATCATGGCCCATTCGGACGGGTCGTGGGCGCGGGCTACCGCGGTCGGCGCCGATCTGCCGACGGTTCACCAGGGCGGGCCGCGCCGACTCTGGGACATTCTCGACGACGTCCGCGACGACTGGCTCCGCCTCGGATACGCCCCGCACCTCGGCGCCAACGCCCGGATCGCCGACGACGGCAGCATCCGGCTCTCCCACGGAGCCTGGACGGCAACCGTGCGCGCCGAATAGGGCGAGAACCTGCTACCAAGTTGCGGCCCAGTGCTCCGGCCTTCAGGCCGGGGGTGAAGGGCCGCGCGGGAAGGCCGCCTCGCGGCCTGAGCGTGCCCTAAACCGGGCGGGTCTGCTCTTCGATGTACCGGCGGAGCACCTCCAGCGGCGCGCCACCGACCGACCCGGCGAAGTACGACCCGGACCAGAGCCGGTTCGCCCGCCAGTAGTGCCGGGCCAGCTCGGGGAACTCCTGGCGCATCCGGCGCGACGACACGCCCTTGAGGCTGTTCACCAGCTTCGACAGGGCGACCTTGGGTGGGAAGTTGACCAGCAGGTGGACATGGTCATGTTCGCCGTTGAACTCGACGAGTTCGGTCTCGAAGTCGACGCACACCGCCCGCATGATCTCTTCCAGTCGGGTGAGGTGCTGATCGTCAAACACCCGATGCCGATACTTCGTGACGAAAACCAAGTGGGCGTGCAGGGCGAAAACGCAGTGCCTGCCAGTGCGAACGTTGAGATCGGTGGCCATAAACCAAGGGTAAACTGGGGGTGTGCAGCTTCGGTACAGCTTCCGGCTCCACCCGACGGCGGGTCAGCGTGCGTCGCTGGCACAGGCGTTCGGGTGCGCCCGGGTCGTGTACAACGACGGCCTGCGCGCCCGGGAGGATGCGCGGGCGGCGGGGCTGCCGTTCCCGAAGACGGGGGACCTGTCGAAGCTGCTGATCACCGAGGCGAAGAAGAGCCCGGAACGGGCTTGGCTCGCAGAGGTGTCCGCGGTGGTGTTGCAGCAGTCGCTGCGCGACCTCGATACGGCCTATCGGAACTTCTTCGACGGGCTGGCCGGGAAACGGCCCCGGATGGGCGCGCCGCGGTTCAAGTCCAAGCGGGACACCCGCCAGTCGGTCAGGTTCACCGCCAACGCCCGCTGGTCGGTCACCACGGGCGGGAAGCTGCGCCTACCGAAGATCGGCGATGTTCCGGTCCGCTGGTCGCGCAGGTTGCCGTCGGCACCGTCGTCGGTGACGGTGATCCGGGACAGCGCAGGCCGGTACTTCGCGAGCTTCGTCGTCGAGGCGGGACAGGTGGACAGCCCGGCGGAGACGACCACCGAGGTCGGTATCGACCTGGGACTCGGCCACTTCGCGGTCCTCTCCGACGGGAGGAAAATCGACTCCCCGCGGTTCCTGCGCCGCACGGAGAAACGTCTCCGCCGGGTGCAACGCGACCTGTCCCGGAAGAAGAAGGGCTCGAAGAACAGGGCCAAGGCTCGGTTGAAGGTCGCCCGGGAGCATGCGCGGGTCGCCGACGCGYGCCGCGAGTTCCATCACCAGCTCTCCACCCGGCTGATCCGCGAGAATCAAGCGGTCGCCGTCGAGGACTTGGCGGTCAACGGGCTCGCGCGCACGCGGTTGGCGAAGTCGGTGCACGACGCCGGCTGGTCGGCGTTCGTCGCCATGCTGGAGTACAAGGCCGCCCGGTACGGCCGGACGTTCGTCCGGATCGGACGGTTCGAGCCGACGTCGCAGGTCTGTTCGGCCTGCGGGGTGAAGGACGGCCCGAAACCGCTGGCGGTCCGGGAGTGGACGTGCCAGGCGTGCGGGTCGGTGTTGGACAGGGATGTGAACGCGGCGGTCAACGTCGCGAAGGCGGCCGGACTGGCCGTGTCTGCCCGTGGAGCGCAGGTAAGACCGGCATCCGTGCCGGCACCGCGCGACGAAGCGGGAACCCACCCGAAGCTCACCCCCACCGGGGCGTAGCAGACGGGAATCTCCGCCCTTCAGGGCGGAGAGGAAGTCAACGTCCCAGACCCGGCCGTCCGGGCCCACGAGGATCGGGACGTGCATGCAGTGCCGGGCGATCCAGCCGAGCCGCTCGCGGTCGCGTGTGACGAGGTCTGCGATCTCGTCGGCCCAGGTCCATGGCCGGTCGTGTGACCCGGGTCGCCAGCGGGCCATGATCTCGTAGGCGGTGAGGGTCTCGGGCGCGGGTGTGGGTTGGGGTCGGCGGCGCGGCCGGAACAGGGCGATCACGCCGTCGCTCCGCTGCGGCATCCGTAGGGCGAGCATCCGTCCGGGTCGCCTTCCTCGTCGAGGGTGTCGAAGATGGTGGGCTGGTAGAGCGCGATCCACTCGGCGCGGGTCAGCTTGTCGATCGGCGCCTGATCGAGCGGCATCCGGGAGCGGTCGAGGTGCTCGTACACGGCCCGCGGCTCCCAGCCGGTGTCGGCGAAGATCGCCGCATCCGGTCGCGGTAGCGCGGCCTCGACGGCGAGGAGCGCGAGCGTGGTGCTCTGGATGCCAGCGCCGAGGGACAGGACGCGGATGGTGGGCTCGCTCATCCGGCCACCTCCGGGGGGTT
The DNA here is from genome assembly GCF_001756285.1 of Frankia sp. CgMI4. Taxonomy (NCBI): domain Bacteria; kingdom Bacillati; phylum Actinomycetota; class Actinomycetes; order Frankiales; family Frankiaceae; genus Frankia; species Frankia sp. CgMI4. The sequence continues at coordinate 8,948 of NZ_MAQZ01000042.1, read as the reverse complement.
GCAGCGGCGGGTGGTGCCCTCGGTGGCGCTCACCGGGCACCACCCTCAGCGGCGTGCGGGCACAACCACCCGTGCCGCCGCTCGTAAGAAGCCCCCGCAGGCTGATAAGCGTGACACCGCAGCTCCGGGCACTTCCACGCCGGACCCTCCACCGGCGCGCTGTCCGGGCCGAACGGCTGCCGGTAGATGTGCCACCAGTCCATGTCGTCTGGGTCGGTCACCGTCATGTCGCCGTCGACGACCTCAGCGCCCTCGATCAGCTCATGGTCCTCCTGGAGATCCGCGGTCGCGTACTCGTCTTCGACCCACACCAGGTAGCGAATGGTGGTCTCCGCGATGACCGGCCGGCGGCGGGTCCCGTCGTCATCGTCACCGAGGCCGTCGAGGAGCTGCTCAAGCTCCCAGTCGCCGTCGCGGAGGATTACCCGCTCGGCGGCGGTGGAGGCGCTCACCGGGCGCCCCTTCTGCGTGTGCCTGAGGGGTGCCCGAGGCGGCGCGGGCGAGACGACCGGGGCACGTTACTGCACTGGTCAGACCATAGATGCTGGCGCGCATAACAGATCCTGGTCTGGGAGATGCACAGCTCGCTGGGGAAKTGACTCCTCCGCCGGCTAAAGCCGGCGGCTTCTCAAGCCGCCTGAGCGTCAGCTTGAAGGGCAAGCCCTGCCCTGAGAATGTTGATCGCCGCGTTCTCGTCGGCGTGCGCCGAGTGCCCGCACCTCACGCAGCGGAACTCGGCCTGCGAGGGACGGTTCTCCTTCGCGACGTGCCCGCACTCGGCGCACCGCTGGGAGGTGTGGCGGGCGTTCACCTCAACAACCGTCCGCCCGGCGCTTTCAGCCTTGGCACGCAGCACACCAATCCAGCCATCAGGACATCACCCACCGTCGCCCATCAGGCCACACGCAGACCCCAGCCAGCACCACCGGCACCGATCAACAACGGGACTTCCGAATACTTACGTCCCGGGAGCGGAGGTGGTGCGACAGCTCACCGTGCAGCGGGTGGAAAATCTTCTCAAGGAGACCACAGTCGAGCCCGAGGACAACTTCCTGGACCTGGAGGGCCTCTCCCATCGCGAACACACCGCACCGCCGCTCGGGACGCTCCCGCCGCGCTCCGTTTCCGCTCACGGCTGGTAAGTGCCCGACCTATTTTCGGTGAACATCGCTCCCCGCGACGGGCAGCATGCCCAGTATGTTGCGACCCACCCGCAGCTCCGATCGAGTCAGCCACGAGCGCGAGGCTGTGCACAGCGTTCTGGACGAGGCACTCGTCTGCCACGTCGGCCTGGTCGTACACGGGCAGCCGCATGTCCTGCCCACGATGCACGTCCGCGCCGACGATCTTGTGTACGTGCACGCCTCCAGCGCGGCAAGGCTGGCCATTCTGGCGAGATCCGCGCCGATCCGGATGTGTATGACCGTATCGCTTCTCGACGGCGTTGTCCTGGCTCGTTCCGCTTTCCATCATTCACTGAACTATCGTTCGGTGGTGATCCACGCCGATGCCCGTCTGGTCCGGGACGACGAGGAGAAGACGCGGGCGCTGGCCATGCTGGTGGATCGCGTCGGGGCCGGGCGTTCGGACCAGTGCCGCCACGATCACGACCCCGCCAGCCGGAGATTGGCGAACGTCTTCACCAAGGAGGAACTCATCCACCTCGCTGCCATGAGCCCCCGCCGGACGGGATCGTCGCCCACGATTCCCTCCCACCACAGTCGAGCGACTCACCGTGGGGAGGGTCCCACCAACCCTGCGGAACATGCGTTCGAGGCCGGCCGTGGTTCGATCATTTCGATCCTTATCTGGCATCGTTCCTGGTCAGTTGCCGCGTCCCGACCGGGCGGACGGTGATTTCAGGGCCTTCGACCAAGACCGATCGGTTCTTCTGCTGCCGTGTCAGGTCCACCCTTTTTCTGATCATGATCTTGGCCTGGGTGAATACGGTTCGCGATCTGTCGCTTGAGATCCAGCACTGTGGAACGGTGCTGGTCACGGCCTCGCGAGTTGGTTCGAGTCCCGGCTGGACGACCATGTTGCGATCACGCGAACGGCGTCCGATCAGCCGAGGTGTTGAGCGGTGGCTACTTCGGAGGACAGCCACGGTAGCCGCGGGCAGCTGCTGGGGCCACGGCAAGAGTGTGCAGGGCACCCTGTTCGCCGACGGCCCGGGCAGCGACGAAGGGAACGGTCACGTCCAGTTGCCGTCCAGCATGCCGATGGCACCGGCCGGGAGTCGCCGTTCACGTCAGGCGGCAGGACCATGCTCTTCGCCCTGAACCACTTCATGTCGGTGGTCTCCTTGGCGGACCTCCCCGATTCGGCGGTGATCATGGTTGACGCGTCCCGCGCACGGCTGTTCGGCAACCTCGACGAGTTGGCGGCAACCTCGACGAGTTGGCGGCTACCTCAACGAGTTGGCGGCTACCTCGCGGCTGGTGGTGCACCGCCCGGCCGGCAGCAGGCACCMCCGGGTGCCGGAGGCCGTGTACCCCATCGACTATGGCTACCTGGAGGGCGCCGTGRCCGCGGACGGTGACGGTGACGGCGTGGGCGTCTTCCGCGGCAGTGCTGTCGGTGCTGGCGTGGTGGGATTCTTCGTGACGGCGGATCCGGGCACGTGTGACGTGGAGGTCAAGGTTTTGATCGACTGCACCGGCGGCGAGATCGACCGGGTGCGGGGCTGCTCGACGACGTCCTGGGTATCGGGGGCCTGCTCGTGCGGCTGACGTCGACCATGAGGTTTCCTGCCTGTCTGGCTCGCTCCGTCCGTCACGCGGGGTTGATGCCGTACCACTGYGACTGGGCGAAGATCTCCTCCGTTGACGGCACCGGCGCGTCCGGGCCGGGCATGTCAAGGCCGGGCGCGGGGTCGCCGATGGCGACGACCAGGTCCGCGAACGAGGCGGGCGCGTTGATCAGCAGGGTGCGGGCAGGCTGGTCGGCGTTGACGAAGCGGTGCGGGACCCCCCGCGGCAGGAAGAGCAGCGAGCCGGGCCCGGCCTCCCACGCGTCGTCGCCGCAGTRCACCTCCAGGTGCCCGTCGATCAGGAAGAACACCTCGTCGGAGTCGCGGTGCACGTGTGGCGGGGGCGCGTAGCCGGGCGGAACGCGGTGGTCGACGATGTCGAGGTTGCCGGTGGTGACCGAGCCCATCACCTTGGTCAGGCTGAGGGTGCCGAGCCAGTGATAGGGGTTGCCCTCATCCGGGCCAAGGACGTAGCCGCGCGTCGCGGGCTGCGTCGCCGGCTGCGTCGCCGGGCTGGCGGTGTGCGGGGTGAAGCTCATCGTTCCTCCTCGGTCGTTCAGATCCGGTCGTTGAACAGGGTGATGGCCGCGGCGAGCCGCTCGGGCTCTTCCTCGGGCAGGAAATGCCCGGCGCCGTCGAGGATGGACGTGCTAAGGCGCGAGGCCACCGGCGGCAGCATCCGGCCGACCTGCTGGCCCAGGCCCCGTTCGCCGCCCACGGCGAGGACGGGGACGGGGGTCGGGTGTACGAGCAGCGGCTCGGTTTGCGCGATGCTGGCGAACGCGGCGCGGTAGACGCCCATGGAGCCGAGTACCCCGGCCGGCCCGGAGAAGGTGCGCAGGTATTCGGCCACCGTGGCCTCGTCGAACGCACGGGGCGCTCCCGCCGGGCCGTCGTAGAACCAGCGCAKGAAGGCTTCCTCACGCCCCACGATCAGTGCCTGCGGCACTCCCGGGGCCAGCGGCAAGATCCACCACCACATGGACCCTGTGGTCATGGTGCCCGGGGCGTAGGCCAGGACGTCCCGCAACGGGCCGCCGAGCATGGTGGGCGCCTCGGCGTAGACCAGGCCTCGGGTCTCTTCTGGGTGGCTGGCGGCCCACAGCAGGGCCGGGGGCGCCCCCATGTCGTGCCCGACGTGCAGGATGGGCCGGCCGGCGCCGAACCCGCTGCGGGCGGTCAGGGCGCGGACCTGCTCGGCCAGCGCGCGTGCGCTGTAGGGATCGGTGCCGCCCGGCTTGTCGCTGTCGCCGTAGCCGAGCATGTCGATGACGAGGACGCGCATTCCGGCGTCGGCCAGGGCGGGGGCGACCCCGCGCCAGGCGTAGCCGGTGGCGAGGAAGCCATGCCACAGCAGCACCGGGGTCCCGTCGTCTGGGCCGCCGGTCCAGTAGTGCAGGCGGTGGCCGCCGACCCGGGCGTATTCCGATCGCAAGCCGCRGATCGGCGGCGCCGGGTCGGCCGGGGCCCCCAGGCTCGGCGTGCTTGTCGGTTCCTGAACCAYTGCTCCTCCTCTCGCGTTACTGAGTTCCTGTACGCCTCCGAGCGTACTACAAGGTCTTGTGAAATCAAGATGCTGTAATATCAACGTGTGATTACTACAAGGTGCTTGGGCTATAGTGACGCCATGGCAGGTCAGGCAGGTCAGGCAGGTCAGGCAGGTCAGGCAGGTCAGGCAGGTCAGGCAGGTCAGGCAGGTCAGGAGGACCGTTGGGAGCACTGGCTCGTGCACTTGCTGTGGGCCGTCTCGATCCGCACGTCGCTGCTGGGAGAAGCCGCGCTCGGGGACAGTCCGCTCTCGCTGGCCAGCCTGGGAATGCTGGAGAATCTCAACGCGCGCCCGGGCCTCACCATCGCCGAGCTCAGCCGGCGCGCACCACAGACCCAGCAGGCGCTGAGCCAGATCGCCGCGCGGCTGGAAAAGCTCGGCTGCATCGAGCRCAAGCTGGTTCCCGGCAGCCGCGGCATCGGCCTGTACCTCACTGACGCGGGCGCCCGCGCCCGCGTCAGTGCCCACGAGACGGTTGAGGCATTCGAGGCGCATATTGCCGACGCCCTGGGCACCGACCGGTATCAGCGTCTGATCGAGTCGCTCGCGGCGGCGCAGCCGATCATCCGGGCGCTGAAGCCTGAGCCCGCCGCAGCCGTCGAGGCAACCTAGCCATCCCACGGCTCCAACTGTTAAGCGGCGATCTTGTCCGGACCGTTCCCGGCGGCGGTACGGCGGATCATCTACCCGACGAACCCGCACACAGAGAACCTGACAGCACCCGCGCCGCTATGACGACCTGGCGCGCGTGGCGGTGGTCGCCGCGGCCACCGCCACCCCGCCCGGGCCCGCCGTCACCTGGACTCATGCGGCGATCGCCGCCCAGGTCGCGGGCACCGTCTTCGCCCCGATATCCGCCTCTCAGGTCGGCAGGATCCTGGCCGGCCTGGATCTCAAGCCGCACAAGGTGACCGGATGGCTCACCCGCCACCGTGCCGACGGGGGCGGATCGCCAGTGCCGAGGTGGTGAACAATTGGCAGCATGGGCGACCAGCGAGATCCCGGCAGGCGGGAGCGACCTCGGCCAGACCGGGCGACCACCGGGGAGGCCGATCCACCGAACCCGGTCGAGCCACCGCCTCCGGCCGGACGGGCACATCCCGTCGCACCACCGCCTCCGKCGGATCCGCCGCGTCCCCTCGATCTCAACGCCGACCTCGGCGAGGGTTTCGGGGTCTGGCGCCTCACCGAGGACGAGGCCCTACTCGACCTGGTCACCAGCGCCAACATCGCCTGCGGGTTCCATGCCGGCGACCCCGCGACGATGCGGCGGACGTGCGAGCAGGCGGTCCGCTGCGGAGTCCGCATCGGCGCCCAGGTCAGCTACCGCGACCTCGCCGGCTTCGGTCGTCGCCGCATCGACATGGACCCCGACGATCTACGTGACGACGTCCTCTATCAGCTCGGCGCGCTGGACGCCTTCGCCCGGACGGCCGGCGACCGGGTTCGCTACGTCAAGCCGCACGGCGCCCTCTACAACGCCATCGTCACCGACGAGGAGCAGGCGCAGGCCGTCGTCGAGGCCATCCGCTGCTACGACGCGACGCTGCCGGTCCTGGGCCTGCCCGGATCGGCGTGGTTGCGGCGCGCGAGCGAGGCCGGCCTGACCGCGGTCGGCGAGGCGTTCGCCGACCGCGACTACACGGCCGCGGGCACTCTGGTCTCCCGGCGCACGGCCGGCGCCGTCCTGCACGATCCCGACGTCATCGTCGCGCGCGGCGTGCGGATGGCGATCAAGGGCGTGGTCGTCAGCCAGCAGGGCACACCGGTGGACGTCGGCGCCCGCTCTCTCTGCGTGCACGGGGACACGCCGGGCGCGGTCGAGATGGTCAGACGGCTGCGCCAAGCCCTGTTCGACGCGGGTGTCCCCCTGATCCCGTTCAGCTGAGAGGATCGCGATGCGCATCCTGCCCTGCGGTGACGAGGCACTGCTCGTCGAGGTGGCCGGCCTGACCGAGGCCGAGGCCCTCTACGCGCGGCTGCGGCGGATCGCCCCGGTCGGGATCATCCAACTGGTTCCCGCGGCGCGGACGGTGCTGGTCGCGTTCGATCCCGCGGCGACCGACGCCAGACGCCTGAGCGCCGCCCTGCTGCGCGCCGCCGGGGCTCAGCCCGGCACGTCCGGCCCCACGCCCTCCTCCGGCCCCACGCCCTCCTCCGGTCCCGCGCCGCAGGCCGGTCCCGATCCCTCGTCCGGCCCCGCGCCGCAGGCCGGTCCCCCGCTCGACCGGGACGTCGTGACGATACCGGTGCGCTACGACGGTCCCGATCTGGCCGAGGTCGCCCGGCTCAGCGGACTGACTCCGGCGCAGGTCGTGGACCGGCACGTACGTGGCCGGYACCGGGTCGCGTTCTGTGGCTTCGCTCCCGGCTTCGCCTACATCGCGGGCCTCGACCCGGCGCTGCGCGTGCCACGCCGGGACAGCCCGCGCACCCGGGTCCCYGCGGGCGCGGTCGCCATCGCCGACGAGTTCAGCGGTGTCTACCCGCGGACCTCGCCCGGCGGATGGCGGCTGATTGGCCATACCGACCTGCGGGTCTTCGATCCCGACCGGGAGCCGCCCGCCGTGCTGGCCCCGGGCACGCGGGTGCGGTTCATCGCCGACGCCGACGCCATTGCTGACGCCGCCCGGTCGATGTCGTGATCGAAATGTCATGATCGGGATTTCATGATCGAAATCGTCGCGCCAGGTCCGTTCGCCACGGTCCAGGATCTCGGCCGGCCCGGGCTCGCGCACCTGGGCATCACCCGGTCCGGCGCGGCCGACCGTCGCAGTCTGCTGCTGGCGAACCGGCTCGTCGGCAACGTCGCGACCGCGGCGGCGGTCGAGCTCACCTACGGCGGCCTCACCGCACGGTTCACGGATCCGGCGCTGATCGCGCTGACCGGCGCGCCGTGCCCGCTGGAACTCGCCGGTCGCCAGATCAGCATGTACTCCCCGGTGGACGTGCCCGCCGGCGCGCTGTTGCGGATCGGGGCACCCGACCGGGGCCTGCGCACCTACCTCGGAATTCGCGGGGGGATCGGTGTCCCCCCGGTGCTCGGCTCACGATCGAGTGACACCCTCTCCGGGATCGGTCCGCAACCGCTGAGCACCGGTCGGCGGCTGCCGCGGGCGGCCGACAGCGCGGACCCGCCAACCGTCGACCTCGCCCCGCTCGCCCAGTACCCGGACGAACCGACCCTGCGGGTCCTCGCCGGCCCCCGCGACGACTGGTTCACCGCGGACGCGCTGCCCACGCTGTTCTCCGCGTCCTATGAGGTGACGGCCCAGAGCGACCGGGTCGGCGTACGGCTCGTCGGGCCGGCGCCGCGCCGCCGGATCACCGCGGAGCTGCCCTCGGAGGCCGTCGTCACCGGGGGGATCCAGATCCCCCCGGACGGGCGGCCGGTCCTCTTCCTCGTCGACCATCCGGTCACCGGGGGTTATCCCATGCTGGGCGTCGTCGCGTCCGAGGATCTGCACCTGGCCGCGCAATGCCGGYCCGGCCAGCGCATCCGGTTCCGGCCCTACCACAGCTGGACCACACGATGACAGGCGAGGAGCGCCACACGCGGAATTAGTTATCTTTGCTCGTATTGCTCCCGGGGGGGAGACCCGAGGAGGCCTTATGGGTTCGGTTCGGCTGGGTTCGCTTCGGTTCACGACCGTCATCGCCGCCGCGTCCGTGGCCGCCCTCGCAGCGGCGCTCACCACGGCCTGCCAGGCGTTTCCCGCCGGCAGGGCAGCGTCGGCGACGCCGTCTACGGGAGCCCGGGCCGACCAGGAGATCACGATCGCCGCGACTCCCGTCCCGCCGCACCCGTCCGGGGCGGCGCGCACGGAGCTCACCGCAGGGTCGTTCGCCCAGCCGACCACGCACCCGACCGCGGAGCCGGTCGCGGAGCCGGCGAGGACATCGTCGACGGCGTCGTCCGGCCTGTCCACGGCCACGGCCACGACCACGACCCCGCTACCGTCGCGGACCGACGAACCGTCCGCGGGCCTGCCGGACGCTACCCGCCTGCCGGTTCCGGTGCAGGCACCCCTCGTCGCACCGGACACGAGCGTCGCACCGGACACGAGCGTCGCACCGGGCACGAGCGTCGCACCGGGCACGAGCGTCGCGCTGGGCACGAGCACGTCCGCGCCGGCTCCGAGGCGGACGCCGCCCGTCGCCCCGCCCCGGACCGGCACCGAGGCCGCCGAGGTGGTCCGGTTGACCAACATCGAGCGGGCCCGAGCGGGCTGCGGCGCGCTGACGGTCGACGCCCGGCTGGCAGCCGCGGCGCAGGCGCACAGCACCGACATGGCGGCGAACGGCTACTTCGGCTACACCGGTAGGGACGGTCGCGGCCTCGACAAGCGGCTGGCCGCCCGCGGATACACCGCCGATCTCGTCGGGGAGAACATCGCCGCCGGATCGCTCACCGCGGCTCGGACCGTGCAGATGTGGATGGACAGCGCCGATCGGCGGGCGACCATCCTCACCTGTGCCTTCACCGCCATCGGCGTGGGCTACGCCACCGGCGGCGCGTACGGCACCTACTGGACGCAGGACTTCGCCGGCGCCGACCCACGAAACCACTCCGGGCCGAGGCACCCGGCCGGCCCTGAGACGCACGGCCGGCCCTGAGACGCACGGCCGGCCCTGAGACGCACGGCC